>JAGRHM010000139.1 GCA_020445005.1 Candidatus Competibacteraceae bacterium
CCGCTTCGTCAGCGACGCCTTCCCAAGCGGTCAGCGATTCCAGGCGTTGCCAGAAATTAGCGTCGGTTGTATTCAGGCGTTGGATCGTTGGCATGGGGCAGGTAGTGAATTAAGGTTTTGAGGATTCGCGAGGGTCAGGCGCCCACTGCCGCAGCCATCCGCGCTATAATCGTCTTGATCCGGGCGTGCTTCATCTTCATGGCCGCCTTGTTAACGATCAGCCGTGAACTGATATCGGCGATATGCTCCAACGGCGCTAAGCCGTTCGCTTTCAGCGTGTTGCCGGTATCCACGACATCAACGATGTAATCCGCCAACCCGACCAGCGGCGCCAGCTCCATCGAGCCGTAAAGCTTGATGACTTCCACCTGCCGGCCTTGGTCGGCAAACCAGCGTCGGGTGGTGTTCATATACTTGGTCGCGATGCGCGGTCGGCTTAGGCGGGGACGGTGATCAGGATCGCCAGCCACCATGAGCCGGCAGCGGGCAATGCATAAATCCAGTGGTTCATACAATCCTTCGCCGCCGTGTTCCAGCAACACGTCTTTACCGGCCACGCCCAGATCGGCGGCGCCGTATTGTACATAGGTCGGCGTGTCGGTGGCGCGGATGATCACCAGCTTCACGTCGGACTGGTTCGTATCGAGAATCAGCTTGCGGCTAGTTTCTGGATCATCCGCAGGTACGATGCCCGCCGCCGCCAGCAAGGGCAGGGTTTCCTGGAAGATGCGACCCTTGGACAAAGCAATGGTGATTTGCGCGTTCATAGCGCATTAACCCGGCGTCCGGCGGATACGCGCGCCCAGGTGCGACAGTTTTTCTTCGATGCAGTCATAGCCGCGGTCGATATGATAGATGCGATCCACGATGGTATCGCCATCCGCGATCAGCGCCGCCAGGATCAGACTGGCCGAAGCGCGTAAATCGGTCGCCATTACCGGGGCGCCGGTCAAGCGGGGGACGCCAATGCTGACGGCAGTATTGCCTTCCAGTTCGATCAGCGCCCCCATCCTTTGCAATTCAAGGACATGCATGAAGCGGTTCTCGAACACAGTTTCGGTAATCATGCCGGTACCCTCGGCGACGGCATTCAGGGCGACGAATTGGGCCTGCATGTCGGTGGGAAAAGCCGGGTAGGGCGCGGTGCGGATGCGCACCGCCCTAGGCCGATTGCCGTTCATGTCGACTTCAATCCAGTCCGACCCGGTGTTGACCTGGGCGCCCGCTTCCTCCAGTTTGACCAGCACCGCCTCCAGGGTGTCCGGGCGCGTGTCCTTGACCTTGACCCGCCCGCCGGTGATCGCACCGGCTAGCAGATAGGTGCCGGTTTCAATCCGATCCGGCAAAACCTGGTAATGCGCGCCGTGCAAGCGGTCAACCCCTTCAATGATCAAAGTATCAGTACCCGCGCCGCTGACGCGCGCGCCCATCGCGTTCAAACATTCCGCCAAATCGACGACTTCCGGTTCGCGGGCGGCGTTCTCGATAACGGTTGTGCCCTGGGCCAGCGTCGCGGCCATCAACAGGTTTTCCGTGCCGGTCACAGTGACCAGATCGAGGACGATATGCGCGCCCTGCAACCGGTTGGCGCGCGCGCGAATATAGCCATTTTCGACCTTGATGTCGGCGCCCATTGCTTCCAGGCCCTTGATATGCAGGTTCACCGGCCGCGAGCCGATGGCGCAACCGCCGGGCAGAGACACTTCAGCTTGGCCAAAGCGGGCAACCAGTGGCCCCAACACCAGGATCGAAGCGCGCATGGTGCGGACCAGCTCGTAGGGCGCTTGGAAGCTGTGAATCGAGCGGGGATCAACCTGGATATTCATTTTTTCATCAACTACCAAGTCCACACCCATCCGGCCGAGTAGTTCCATGGTGGTCGTGACATCTTGCAAGTGCGGGACATTGCGGATAGTCACCGGTTCGTCGGCCAGCAGGGTAGCGGCTAGAATGGGCAACACCGCATTTTTAGCGCCGGAAGCCCTTAATTCACCTTGCAGGGGCGCGCCGCCGGTGATAATCAGTTTGCTCATGAAAACAGTATTCCTGGAAAGTCAGGATTGGAGTTTATGCCAGGCATCCGGAGTATGGGTTTTCAGGGATAGGGCATGGATTTCTTCATTTTGCATCCGTTCGCCCAAAGCGGCGTACACCATTCGGTGTTGCTGGATCAACGATTTGCCTGTAAAGGCTGCGCTGATGACGATGGCTTCGAAATGAACGCCATCATCGCCCCGGACAATGGCCTGGGCGCCTGGCAGTTGTTCTTCAATCAAATGTGCGATGTCGTGGGTTTGCATAGCTATGAAAAAGAGGTTGGAGTAATGAGAGCGCCGATGAGTTTAAACCCAGTAGTTTCCAGTCAAGCGATTCGCAAGTCAAATGACCGCGTAACCGATTCACCCTATCTTTGCGCTCTTAACCTTGGCATTTAGCCGAATCTGTAGCTATCCTTGCCAACCATACGGATCGTTGTATGCGCCGGTTTGGGGCATCCCCCGGCAACGACTTTTCCGCACACGCAATTCTGGCGACCAACGACTAAACGGGTAGGCTACCCAGGTTTTGCCGGGCTAATCCAACCTGCTGGCCTGGTGGAGCAAGCTCCGTGTTATTAGCCAGAATTTTGATCAAAATCAATATTGAAGGTAGGATCATGACTAAAAAGTATATCTACAAGTACACCGAAGGGGATGGTAAGAACAAGATGCTGCTGGGCGGCAAGGGGGCGAATCTCTGCGAGATGACGCAGATCGGTTTGCGGGTGCCGCCGGGCTTTGTCATTACCACGGAAGCTTGTTTGGATTACATCGCCAACAATCGCCTGCCGGATGGCGTCATGGACGATGTGCGGGCGCACATGGCCTGGTTGGAAGAGCAAACCGGCAAGCAGTTTGGCGGCGCGGACAATCCGTTGCTGGTTTCCGTACGCTC
>JAGRHM010000140.1 GCA_020445005.1 Candidatus Competibacteraceae bacterium
GGTCGCGCACGTCGTTGGCGGCGGCATCGACATCGCGCTCCAGCAGGAACTCGACGGTGATCTGACTGACTTCCTCGCGGCTGACCGACTTGATGGTGCGCACGCCTTCGATGCCCGCCAGCGAGTCTTCCAGCGGCTGGGTGACCTGGCTTTCCATGATTTCGGCGCTGGCGCCAGGGTAAACCGTGCGCACCGAGACGATGGGCGCGTCGATATTCGGGTATTCGCGCACCGGCAGGCGCAGGAAGGTAATGACGCCAATCAGAATGATGGCGAGGCTCATGACCGTCGCCAGCACCGGGCGCTTGATGCAGAGTTCGGGGAGGAACATGGCGGCTTATTTTTTAGAGGCGGAGGCAGGAGAGGAATCACTACTTTGACCCGCATCCGGTGGCGACGTGACCGAGACCGGCACGCCGTCGCGGATCTTCAATTGCCCGTCGGTGACCACCTGATCGCCGGCTTGCAGACCCTCCAGAATCTCGACCTGGCCGGGTTGGCGCAGCCCCAGTTTAACCGGAGTCGTCACCGCCTTGCCGTCTACGACCCGGTAAACAAAGATCTGTTGGCCTACTGGCACAATCGCTTGTTCCGGCGCGACCAGCGCGTTTTCGCGCTGCTCCAGAATCAGGTTGACCCGCGCGAACAGCCCCGGCCGCAATTTATTGCCCTGGTTCGGCAGCCGCGCCCGCAGCAATACCGTGCGCGTTTCCTCATCCAGCGCCGGATCGATCGCGTAAATAGCCCCATCAAAACGCTGATCAGAATAGGCGTCCACCCGGATCGCCAGCGTCTGGCCAACCGCTAACCGAGCCAGATAAACTTCGGGCACCCGGAAATCCAGCTTCATCGCGCCAATGCTTTCCAGGTTGGCGATGTCGTCGCCCGGTTTGATATAGGCGCCGGGACTGACTTGCCGCAGGCCGATTACCCCGTCAAACGGTGCGCGGATCACGGTTTTGCTTAACCGCACCCGGTTCAACTCCTGTTGGGCGCGCGCCGTGTCCAGCCGGGCCTTGGCCTCGTCAAGATTCTGCTGGCTGGTCAGGTTTTTGCGATCCATGTCCTGCAAGCGCTGGTAGCTGCTTTCTTCCAGCGCGAGCTGGGCGGCGCTGCTGGCCAGTTGCGCCTGGTATTCTTCCTGATCCAACGTGACCAGCGGTTCGCCCCGGCGCACCGCCTGGCCTTCGCGGAAATGCAGGGTCGCCACCCGCCCGGCGATTTCCGAACGGATGACGACGGCCTCATCCGCCCGCAGCGTGCCGACTGCGGTGACTTCGACGTTCAGAGTCTCGCGGGTCACTGGAGCAACCTTGACTGGCGTTGGCGGTCGCTCCTTTTGCTGAGCCAGGACTGGAACAACGCTGGCGAGGAACACGAACAGAGCACAAAGTATAAGGTATTTCAATTGGTTATACATAATGCTTGTATTTACTTCTGGGCGAAATAACAATCCAGGAACTCGTCGAATGACAAGGCGTCCGCCACTTCGATTACTCGCTGTTCGCGCCATGATTGTTCAGCTATCCCGGCAAGAAAACTGACTCGTTCTTCGGTTAAGGGCGGCGATTCAAAATAGCGGCGATGCTGTTCGGAAAAGCGCCGCGCACAACGGAAAAAGTTTTCACCGCTGGCGTGCATTTCCGCCAGCATCCGGGCCGAGGGCGTCCGGTCGGGATCAGCCAGAGCTGCTTGCTGTTCGGCAAGCGTCGTGGCGTAAGGCCGTCCTTCCCGACCCTGGTCTAGTAACTCGCCGATGGGTTGCATGTGCGCGAAAATCTCCTTTGCCCAGCCGCGCAGCGACAACGATGAACCGCGCCGTCGATGCAGAATCAGCCCTGGATCACGTCCGGTGAGCGCGACCGCCATTTGATTGTCGTCAATCAGGCGGCACTCCCCGACATCCAGGGGCGGTGATTCGGTCAGCAGGCAAAACAGCAGGAAGATTTCGAGAAATTGTAATTGCAGGACATTCACGCCCAGCGGCTCCAGCGGATTAATGTCCACCGACCGCAATTCGACATAGCTCACCCCGCGTCTTTTCAAGGTTAAGGTCGGTTTTTCATTGCCCTGCGGGGGTTGCTTGGGCCGCATCGAGGCGTAATACTCATTCTCGATTTGCAGGATGTTGGCATTGAGCTGACGATATTCGCCATCGACCTTGACGCCAATTTGCTCATAGGGCGGCCAAGGCGTGATCGTAGCCTGGGTCAGGCTGGCGATATATTCCGCCAGGGAGTTATAGCAGACATTAACGCCGCTCTTCTTCTCAGTACGGTTGGTGTAGCCGACGTTGCTCATGCGCAGGGAGGTCGCATAGGGGCCATAACAGGTATGGTCGTCGAATTCCGGCAAGGTTGTGGTCTTGCCATCCAGGAATGACTTGCAAACTGCCGGCGATGCGCCAAACAGATACAGAATCAGCCAACCAAAGCGTTGTAGGTTGCGGATCAATCCAAAATAGGACTCCGAGCGAAAATCCTGGAGCGTACGCCGATCACCTTCCTGATCCTGAAAGGCGGCCCAGAACTTGTCCGACAGGGAAAAGTTGAAGTGAATGCCAGCGATGACTTGCATGATCCGTCCATAGCGCCAGGCCAGCCCACGCCGATAAACATGTTTCATCCGGCCGAGATTGGAAGCGCCATACTCGGCGATGGGAATGCTGGCTTCGCCCGCCAGGATGCAGGGCATACTGGCTGCCCACAACAGTTCATCGCCAATAAAGGGATAAACAAAACGATGGAGATCGTCCAGAAAACGCAGCGCCGCACCGGCATCGGACAGCGGGGGAGTGATAAACTCCAGCAGCGCCTCGGAGTAATCCGTGGTGATATACGGATGGGTCAGCGCCGCGCCCAGTGGCGCAGGATGCGGGACTTGCGAGATATAGCCATCCGGGGCCACCCGCAGCGCTTCCCGCTCCAGACCCAGCAAGCGACCGTCCAGCAAGGCGCGCGCATCGGTGTTGAACAACCGGGTCAGGCGCTGGTCAAGCATTCGGTACAAAGTTCTTACCTCCACAATCATCAATCCCATCATCCCGGTTAGGGAGAGAAAAAACATGGCCAGCATTCCTTTGCTTGCATTTGTGGTCGCCGCTTACACCGTACTGACGCTGACGGCGCCGGGTTGGCTGGAAGCGACGCTGTTTGGTCTGCCGCTGTTGTCCGGAGTCGTTCTATCGTTTCGAGGCGGCGACTTGCTACTGGTTATCGGGCTGCTTCTGTTGTGCGTTGAGATTTATCGCGCCACCAGTAGTTCGACCGCCGCTATTCTTAACCACGTTCTGTCACTGGTCGTGTTTATTATCGCATTGATCGAGCTGATCATAATGCCACAGATGGCGAATATGACGTTTTTTCTGATTGTGCTGATGACGGTCAGCGATGTGATCGCCGGTTTTACCGTGACGATTTCCACCGCTCGGCGGGATATTCAACATCCGTCCTGATGCGCTGATGCCCGGTTCTGAATTTGCGCTGATTGATCGTTATTTCGCCGCACATGATGTGCGGCGTCCTGATGTAGTGCTGGGCATCGGCGACGATTGCGCCCTGCTGGTTCCTCCCAGCGGCCAGCAGTTGGCGGTGACGATGGATACCCTGATAGCGGACGTGCATTTTTTCGCAGCCGCCGATCCAGAAGGGATTGGCCATAAGGCGCTGGCGGTGAATTTAAGCGACCTAGCGGCGATGGGCGCAACTCCGGCCTGGGCGACCCTGGCGCTGACCTTACCCCAAGTCGATGAAAAATGGCTGGACGCATTTTGCCGGGGACTGTTTACGCTGGCG
>JAGRHM010000141.1 GCA_020445005.1 Candidatus Competibacteraceae bacterium
TGGACATCTCCAAGGCGTCGAACTTTGAGCGTTTTATTTATGATGTCGTCGGACGCGATCCGGAAGTGGTCCGTGAGCTTTGGCGACAAGTGGATGAGCTTGGATTCTTCGACTTGTCCGGCACGGATGCTTTTCGTGAAATTCATCGGTTTGGCTTCGTATCCGGGTCCAGCAACCATCCGAACCGCATGGCGGTCATCCGCCGGGTTTATCAGGAGTGCGGCGTCATCATCGACACCCATACCGCAGATGGAATAAAGGTAGGGCTGGAGTATCGGGAGGAAGGCGTGCCGTTACTGTGCCTGGAAACCGCCCTGCCAGCCAAGTTCGAGGAGTCGATTGTTGAGGCGTTGGGGCGACCGCCGGAGCGCCCATTGGGCTATGAAAACATTGAAACGCTGCCACAACGGTTTGAGATCATGGAGCCGGATGTTAATCAAATCAAGGAATACATTCGCCAGAAAGGCCATTAAGCATGAGCACGACGGGAATCAATGTGATTCCCGCGAACTCTAAGTCATTGGCATAAAGAAGAGCCATTTCCAACCCGGTTTATGGAACGCAAAGGAGATTTAATATGGCTATGACGCGCATGGTCAGTTTAATAGCAATGACGCTGGCGCTTAACGCTGGATTCAGTTTACCCGCTGCCGCGCAGCAAACAGACCCCGTTCCCGTCTATGGTTCGCCCACGTCGCAAGAGCCGCCTCCCTTGCAGAGTACTCCGCGACAGCCGCCGCCTTCAGGCGAGGGCATCCAGCTTTATACCCGCCCCGGCTATAGCGAACCTACGCCAGTCGCCCCGGCGCAGGCTCCGCCCTATTCCAGTTGGGATCAGGGATATACTGGAATGGAACCAGAAGAAGATGATGGACTTGGCTGGCTACCGCCCGGTGACTTGATCCGCATTCAGGAGAATCAGGGTGTTCGGTACGCATCGGGAGGTATTGGGGAAAGCGAGCGGGATGAACTTAACGCCTTGTCCAACCAGTTTAACCTGCGCCTGTTGTTTGCCATGCAGGGCAGCGGAAATTATCTGGCCGATGTCCAGGTGAACATTATGGACGAAAGCGGTAAGACCGTTCTCAACGCGGAATCGCGGGGACCGTGGTTTTTCGCGCAACTGCCGCCCGGCGCTTACCGCGTGGTCGCCAGCGTACTCAATCAGACGCAAGAGCAAACGGTGCGCGTGAGCAGCGCCCGTCAATCCCGTTTGAATTTCTATTGGCGTTGAACAGCTTGTTGCAAACAATAAAGAGGGCCTGGCCTGGGTCATGGTGAGAATTCGCGTCCACTCGGAAGCATACTGATCTAAGCTCATCATGAGCCTATCAATAACAGCCAGGAGGTTCCATGACCCCGCGCTTTGCTGTATTCATCTTCTTCCTGCTGGGTGTGACAACGATATTGCCTGCCTTTGCTCAAGACGCCTACGGCCCGGTTCGCCGTGGCGAAGATCTCTGGGATATCGCCAAGCATGTTTACTACGATCAGGATGTCAGTCGTGATCAAGTCATGCTGGCCCTGCTTACAACGAATCCCCAAGCGTTTGATGCACCCTGTAATGCGAATTCTCCGCTGAAAGTTGGAGTAAAGCTACGCATCCCCCCTTTGACCCAGGTTACGGCGCTGAACCGCGAACAGGCTCGTCAGGCGTTTGAGCGGCAGTTGCGGGAATGGGAAGACCATCGCTTATCCGGTAAAGAACTGGTTTGCCCTCCCGCCGCTAAGCCAATACCGGTAGCCGCTCCCACGCAACCGGTGGCTCCGGCTCCCGAAACCGCAACGCCAACCGCGCCCGCGCCCGCGCCCGCAGCGACGCCCACGCCCACGCCTGAAACGACCGCGTCCGCGCCGAAATCGGCAACGACGCCTACGGAACCCCCGCTGGAGCAGCAGATCGTTCATGATGTGGAATGGGCGGGTATCCCCATTCTGGCGCTGCTCATTCTTGGCATTATTTTCTGGAAATATCGCCGTCCAGCGCCAGTTACCGCGCCATCTGCCGCCGCTCCCGTCGAGGGTGCGGTGGACTACGCCTCAATGACGGTAGAGGATGCTCTAACCCAATTGAATACGAATCGCGCGCAGGGACTGAGCGCCACCGAAGCTACGCGCCGCCTGCGGAGCGTCGGGCCGAACGCTTTGGAGGAAAAACATGTCACCCTGCTCCAGCGCATTTTGCCTTACTTCTGGGGACCGATTCCCTGGATGATCGAAGCAGCGGCTTTGTTATCGTTGCTGACCCGTGACTGGAACGATTTTCTGGTGATCACCGCGCTGCTACTGTTCAACGCGATCATCGGCTTCCGCGAAGAAGCCAGCGCCGCCAACGCGCTGGCTGCGCTCAAGGGCCAACTGGCCTTGAAGGCCCGCGCCTTGCGAGATGGTCAGTGGCGGGAAATTGAAGCTCGCGATCTGGCGCCGGGCGATATCATCCGTCTTCGTTTGGGCGACATTATTCCCGCCGACGCCAAGCTGATCGACGGTGAATATCTCAGTGTAGACCAGGCCGCCCTGACCGGCGAATCGTTGCCGGTGAACAAAAAAATCGGTGAGCTGGCGTTCTCTGGCGCGGTCGCCAAGCAAGGGGAAATGCTGGCTGTGGTCACCGGCACTGGCGCTAATACCTTCTTTGGCCGCACCGCTAAACTGGTGGAATCAGCCGGCGCGAAGTCTCACTTGCAGGAATCCGTTCTGCAAATCGGCAACTTCCTGATTTTCTCCGCACTGGCGTTGATTGTCGTGCTGGCGGTCGTGGAGCTGTACTGGGGAACTTCGTTTATCCATCTGCTCAAGCTAGCGCTGATCCTGTTGGTGGCGTCGATCCCCGTGGCCATGCCGGCGGTGCTGTCGGTCACCATGGCGCTGGGCGCGCTGAAACTCTCCAAGCTCAAGGCCATCGTCTCGCGCATGGAGGCGATTGAGGAAATGGCCGGCGTCGATATCCTCTGCTCGGACAAGACCGGCACCCTGACCCAGAACAAATTAACCTTGGGCGAGGCGCAACCGTTTGGCGTTGTTGCTCAAGAGCTGATCCTGGCCGGGGCGCTGGCTTCCAAGGCGGAAAATAACGACGCGATCGACTTGGCGGTCATCGGTGGATTGCCCGATGCCAAGGTGCTAACGACGTACCAGCAGGTGCGATTCACGCCCTTTGACCCGGTGGGCAAGCGCACCGAAGCCGCTATCCAGGGCGCTAACGGTCAGACCTTCAAAGTGACCAAGGGCGCGCCGCAGGTGGTGATGCAACTGTGTCAGGTCGATCATGAAATCCAGGTGCTGGCCGATCGATTGGTCGATGAATTTGCGGCCAAGGGCTTTCGTACTCTGGGCGTGGCTCGCGCCGATGAGGGTGACAAGTGGGTGTTTCTAGGCATTCTGCCGCTGTTCGATCCGCCGCGTGAAGATTCAGCTTCCACCATCGCCGAGGCCGGGCATTACGGCATCGCGGTCAAGATGGTCACCGGCGA
>JAGRHM010000142.1 GCA_020445005.1 Candidatus Competibacteraceae bacterium
CCAAAGCTTGTTGCACCGCCTGGGGACTGTCATAAACCCCATCGCGGAGATTCTGATCAAACCTGTCCAGGGCGTTCCGAAAATCCGGACTCCGATGCAAAATAGCAAATTCCTTTAACAAGGCTTCCAGGCGGGGGGCCGTGTAACGCTGAATTTCCTCCAGCAGCGGCAGCCAGCGCAATACGACTTTGAGCGCCAGAGCTACGCTGCCTTGCGCCGGGGCGTTCAGCAGAGCTGTCAACCAGGCGGGGAGGGGCTTCACCTGCCGCGCCAAGTCGTTAATCTCTTGCTGAGTCTGCTCCTGAAATGCGGGCGACACGGTGGTCAAAAGCAGTTCGGCCAGAACCACCGCCCAAGCCGGTCGCGCTTTGGCCGGCATGCCGTAGGTGACCGCCATTTGCCAGGCTCTTCCATATTCTACAGCCATCGCCCGCCAGGCGGATTGCAGCCATTGGCATTCGGCATTGCCGGCGGCGGCATAAATCCCCAGGATATCCGGCGGAACGCGGTCCAGCTCCAGAAGAAACGCTTGACTGGCGGCATCGCCGTCCAGCGCCGCTTGCGCCGTTGCCGCCAGATCGTTTGCCGCCAGGCTCCATTGTTTCCACACGGGCGGCAGATCCGGTGCCAGATGGACCAACAACCGCGCCAGACGCTCATCGATATCCATATCGCTGATCTCCAGCACCTCCAGCGCCGCTCTGGGCACCTCCTGTTCGCTCAGATCATGGCGCAGCCAGTCGCCGATCGTGCCGCGGACCAAATCCTCGCGGGCCTCCTCCCAGTGCTGCGCCATCTGCGTCGCCAGTTCGTGGGCGCTCCGGCACTCAATGCCGACCGCCAGGCGATAAAACCGATTGGGACGGAAGGTGACGGCTTCCGGCTGCGCAGTATCCACTGGCGTCGGTAACTGATTGTCGCCCGCTCGCCACCGGCGCATCTCCAGAGCGCCCCAGCGCTGCTGAGGATCGCGCAGCAATAGCCCCCGGCACAAGGTGCGCCACGGTTCAGCCAGATCCTGAACCGGTACGGGACGCACCTGCAGTTGATAGCGGATCACCATCGCCGACAGGTCAGCGAACGGATGTCGACCGGTGAGCGCTTCCAGCAGAATCATACCCAATGACCAATAATCCGCAGCGATGCCGACTACTCCGGACGCTATTTCCGGCGCCCCATAGCGCATGGCGTCCGGCTGGGTGGTTAATCCGGGCATGATGTCCGTCAGCGCGGCAACGCCAAAATGGGTAAGCGCCAGTTGCAAGGGCTGTCGGCGACGCACCAACACATTTTCCGGTTGCAAATTCCGGTGCGAAATATTGCGTTCATGCAGTTCTTTCAACGCCGCGCCCAGCTCGGTCAGAATTTCCCAGGCATCCACCTCGGCCAGCGGACCCGCTGCCATCCAGTCGCGCAGGGAACCGTGTTCGGCATACTCAAAGAGTTCATAACCGATTCCGTCGGCCTGCCCGTATTCCAGCAGTTGCGCAACATGGCGCGGCGCTTGGGCGCTGATCCACTGCAACACCTCGCTCCGGGGCTGGATGCCCGAGCGATAGAGTTTAGCGACGACCTGCTGACCTGGTTGCAACCGGGATTCCACCAGCAGTGAATCCGCCTCCGCGCTCCGGGTCGCCAAATCCCGCACAACCTGGTAACGCTCCGCCAGGGCGCGCGGCAGGGCCACAGGAGCGGCGCGTTCAGGAAAGGGAATGAGCGTGGAGGGGCGCTGAGTGGGTGATTTTGGGGGCATGACCGGGTTTCTCGTTCATCAAGGACCGGGGTCAGGAAGGGCGATCCAGCTGAAACCACATTAACTGTGGATGTAATCTTACCACTTCCCCCACGATCAGCAGCGCCGGCGAGCGTGGGCCGACGCCTTCCAGTTGCCGGGGCAGTCCGCCGATGGTTCCGACATGGACTCGTTGCCCGGCCAGGGTGCCCTGTTCCACCAGCGCCGCCGGCATGTCTGCCGCCATGCCGTGTTCGCGCAAACGCTCGCAAATATGCCCGACGCTTTTTAAACCCATGTAGAACACCACAGTTTGTCCGGGCTGCGCCAACGCCGGCCAGTTCAAATTCAGCACTCCTTCCTTGAGGTGGCCAGTCACGAACACGCAGCTTTGCGCGTAATCGCGATGGGTCAGTGGAATGCCGGCATAAGCCGCGCAACCAGCGGCGGCGGTCACCCCTGGCACTACCTGAAACGGAATGCCCGCCGCCATCAGGGTTTGAATCTCCTCGCCGCCCCGGCCAAAAATGAAGGGATCGCCGCCTTTCAGGCGCAACACCTTTTTGTTCTTTAAAGCCAGATCGACCAGCAAACGGTTGATGTCTTGTTGGGGCAGGGTGTGATGATCCGGCGCTTTACCCACGAAAATTCGTTCGACGCGCGGCTCCAGTAGTTCCAGGATTTCCGGACCGATCAGCCGATCATAAACCGCCACGTCGGACTGCTGCATCAAGCGCAACGCCTTCAGCGTCAAGAGTTCCGGGTCGCCGGGACCGGCGCCGACTAGGTACACCTCGCCAACTGGCTGGAGTGGTTCTGTCATGGATTTACTTCGGTGATGAATAGAATAGTCATTTTAGCGCCAGGAACCGTTCGCGGGAAATGACGCGCGGCGTCAACCAGCAATTCTCATTTTGGCGATTTTGCATATTCTGAGCTACGAAGGGGCGGGTTCGAGATGGGGCATGAGTATTCTGTTGGCGAGTGGGGGGCGAACGGGAATCACTCGACCGGGCTCGAAGCTGTCGGGCATAAAAGTGATTAAGTCATCCCAGCTCTCAAAGCATAAGTAACGGGTTAGGATGCGTGAGAATTGCTGGCGCCATTCCCGCCAAACCCGGCAACCATGCCATAATGCATTTTTTCGCCATCTCGGCGATAACCCGAATGACAACCCTTGAATAACACTGACGCTATCCTGTGCAATAAGCGACCCCATTGGCATCGCCATCGCGTCGGCGTCGCGCGCGATCTGCCGCCTGAACTGGCTCATTGGCTCTTCGATCCCGGCTCGTTGACCCGGCGCCTGCGTCAGTGTTGTCCAGACCGTTTTCAGGTGCGCGTACTCCGACAAGGCCGGAGTCATCCTAGCCGGGATGAAGCATACATCCTGCGTCTGCGTCTGGATGCTTGGACCTGGACGCGCGAAGTACAACTCTTCTGCGGTGATCAACCCTGGGTTTTTGCCCGGACGCTGATTCCAGCAGTGACCCTGCGGGGCCGCGGTCGCCGGCTCACCCAACTGGGCAATCGCCCTCTAGGTGAGGTGCTGTTCTCTGACCCCGGCGTTCGACGCGGATCGATGGAAATCGCTCGTATTGTCACCGGCCAACGGCTGCATCAGCACGCTTTTGCCGGTTTCTCTGAACCTCCGGATGCAATCTGGGGACGACGTTCCATTTTTTGTATCGACGGCCAGCCCCTGTTGGTCTGCGAAATTTTCCTGCCTGACTTACCGGCATCTCCTGCTGATCGGATTCACCCTCGCCATGAATATTGACGCTTTTGAAGATCGTCTTCACGAATACGCGCTATTGATGCGCTTGCATCGCCCCATTGGCATCTACTTACTGTTATGGCCAACTCTGTGGGCGTTATGGCTGGCCGGAAATGGCCAACCCCCCGCCGGCATTGTGCTGGTTTTTGTACTCGGCGTGGTTCTCATGCGCTCCGCCGGCTGTGTGATCAACGATATCGCCGACCGCGATCTCGATCCCCATGTCGCCCGCACCCGCGACCGGCCCCTAGCGGCGGGACGGGTGACACTGAGCGAAGCAGCCGGCGTAGCAGCGACCTTGGTATTACTGGCGTTCGCCCTGGTGCTGACCCAGAACGCCCTGACCATTCAATTAGCCTTTATCGGTTTGGCGCTGGCGATCAGCTACCCATTCATGAAGCGATTGCACGCTTTGCCGCAGGTTCACCTGGGCGCGGCCTTCGGCTGGGCGATTCCCATGGCCTACGCGGCCGTTGGCAACGAATTGCCGCTGATCGCGTGGTTGTTGTTCCTGGCTAATGTTGTGTGGTCAGTCATTTATGATACCGAATACGCGATGGTGGACCGGGAAGATGATCTTAAGATTGGCGTGAAATCCACGGCTATTTTGTTCAGCGAACGGGATAAGCAAATCATCGGCTATCTGCAAGTCGCCTTGTTGACGCTATTGGTCGGCATCGGCCTGTTAAGCGGTCGGGGCGGCATCTATTATCTGGGTTTGCTGGTGGCGGGTTGGTTAGCCCTTTATCAGCAATACTTGATCCGCGACCGCGCGCCGCAGGAGTGTTTCAAGGCGTTTCTCAACAATAATGCCTTTGGATTGGCCATCTTCTGCGGTTTGCTGGTGGACTTTCTGCCAGCCGCGTCTGCCTGAACATTCATTGGGAGAAGAGCCCATGTTAATCGTCCATGTCTTCGTCCATGTCAAACCGGACTGCATTGAAGCCTTCAAGAACGCCTCGCTGGAAAACGCCCGAAACAGCATCCAGGAACCGGGTATTATCCGGTTCGATGTGATTCAGCAAACTGATGATCCTACGCGCTTTGTGTTGATCGAGATCTACAGCACCGTCGATGCGCCTTCCCAACATAAGGAAACCGCGCATTACGCAACGTGGCGCGATGCCGTAGCTGACATGATGGCGGAACCTCGTAGTAGCGTGAAATACGTCAATCTGTTCCCGGATGATCCGGGCTGGGATTATCCAGCCGAAGATTAAGTGATCTGTGCTGAAGGATCATCTGCATGGCTGAGGAACTGGAACTGCAAACCCCCTGGCTGCGACTGGCAGCGCGAGCCTGGGGACCCGCGAACGGATCTCCTGTGCTGGCGGCGCATGGCTGGCTGGATAACGCCGCCAGTTTTGACGCCCTAGCGCCTCTGCTGCCTGATGTGCGCCTGGTGGCGGTCGACTTGACTGGGCATGGCGGTTCCGATCACCGTCCGCCCGGCGTCCCTTATCACTTTGTCGATTTCATCGCCGATCTGGTGGCCGCCGCCGATGCGCTCGGTTGGGATCGCTTTGCCCTGCTAGGGCATTCCCTGGGCGGCGGCCTCGTCAGCTTTATAGCCGCCGCCCTGCCCGAACGGGTCACCCGGGTGGCGATGATCGAAGGCCTCGGACCGCCAACCAGCCATCCCGCTGACGGTCCGGCGGACTTACGCAAGGCGATTGAGCAGATGAACGCCCTGCCGCGCAAGCGCCCGCCGATTTATCCCAGTATGGACGCCGCCATCCAGGCGCGCTGCGAAGCCAGTGGTCTGTCGTGGTTGGCGGCGAGCATTCTGGTTGCGCGCGGTCTGCAAGCGGTCGGCGAGGGTTATGGCTGGCGCACCGATCCCCGGCTGCGCTTTGTCTCGCCGCTGTATCTGAGCGAGCCGCAAATCCTGGCCTACATGGAGCGGATTCAGGCCCCAGCCTTGCTGATCTGCGGCGCGGACGGCTATCTGGTCAAGCGCGCCTATATGCAGGAACGTTATGCTTGCATCGCTGATTTAACGGTCAAAATCCTGCCTGGCGGACACCACCCTCATCTGGAAGACCCTCAATCCTGCGCTGATTTACTAAAGCCATTCTTCGCGGCCACCACCGCATAGCGCCTCTTCTGCTATCGGCACCATCCTCCTGACTGGTCTATACGTTATTAACCTTATTTTTATTATTTAAATTTATTATTACCAATAAAACAAAATTGGTATATTTAAAAAGTTTTATGTTAATAAATAAAGTATGAAAACCATTTAACTTACCCGTTCGTCAATTCAGATACAATATAAATTGTTATTAACAACTTAAGTTGTTAATAACAATTTATTGAATTTATTATAATTTATTAAAAATATGGCGACTGAATAACAAAAAAAATTGTAATTTATTTCCTAGCATCAAGCACCAATTATTAAATTATACTTAAAATACAATAAGTTGAACAATATTTCATTGTTGGCCCGGAATTGGCTATTAAGGTAGGGAAAGTTACACACCTCAAATATAGCTTAGGAGCTGCTGATCATGAACCTCGAACACTACTTTGTCCTTTTCGCATCGACCATCATTTTACTGTTTTCTCTATGGCTATTCAATTATCTGTTTGAAAATGCAAATTATATTATCAGTGAGTTGTCATGGCTGTATTACTTTGGAGCAATTGTCGGTTGTGGCTTAGCGACCATCGGATTTATGACAGAATTCGCCGACGATAAAACCGAGTTTTTATTATCAAGTTTATGAAATTTATAGTAAAACTGTTTTATATTGATTATCGTCGGGCAAGGGATACCGCAATGGTTTGAGCACCCGGCGAACTATCCAAAAACTGTTTTGCTATATGCACCATTTTGTTATTTTCACAATTTTGTTACCGGTAGGTGCTAAGTCATTAATCCGGTTCAAAATTACCCGATCTTCCTTCTTCATCTTGCGTACCTAAAGTAGAGGAGCCGTTATCATGTTTTCCAAGTGGAGCATTCAACTCAAATACTCCCTGATCTTCATCCTGACGTTGGCGCTCATTATCGCTGGGCTTTTCATCGGCATTTACAACCTGAAAACCACGCAATTGCGCAATGAAGCCATGGCTTCGGCCGAACAGGTGATTGCTTTCCGCGCATGGGTGGCGAATACCGGCGTGGTTTGGGTTGATCATCTGGCACCCGGCTTCGGTGACTTTCTCGGTAAACGGGCCAGTAATGACAACACGATGGAGTTTTTCTCGAAAAATCCAGCGTTGGCGACCCGTGAACTCTCGGACATCGTCAGTAAAACGGCGACCCGCGCCACTTTTCGCGTGACCAGCGATGAATATCGCAACCCCGCCAATGCTCCGGATCGCTTTGAGAACGCTTCGATCCAGGCGTTCAAAGCCAATCGCGATGTCAAGTACAACGACACGTACGAAGGCGCTTTTTACCGCTACGCCCAGCCGATCCTGGTCAAGGAATCCTGTTTAAAATGCCATGGTGATCCGAAGGATGCGCCAGCGGATGTTATTGCCAAATATGGCGATAAACGGGCGTTTGGCTACAAGGTCGGCGATGTGCGCGGCATTATCAGCGTCAAATTGCCGGATATCACTCTGATTGACGTCTTGCGGACTTTCCTGAATCCCTACACGCTTGGCTTGATCGTATTGGCGTTCCTTCTGAATTTTCTATACACCCATCAATCAATTATCATGCGCTTGAAAAAATTGGCGCAGACCACCGAACGCATCGCTCAAGGTGAGCTGGGGCTGACGTTGCAGGATAAACCCGGCAGTCGCGATGAAGTCGACCATGTACAACGCGCGGTTGGTTTGTTGCGCAATAGCGTCGTGGTCGCCATGAAGCGGTTGCAGAAAACTCTCTCCTAATCCTAAATGAGGCATGGTCAGAAAAAGCCCATGCCTCAACTGAATCACGAGACGCCATCATGTTTGAACAGTCTTTATCGTTTCCGGCGATCGTCGCCCAATTACGCAAATTATGCCAGGAGAAACAGACCGGCCTCTTGTACGCTATTGAGAACGGACATTTTCTGGGCCAGATTGGCCTGCACGATGGTGAAATCGTCTTTCTAAAAGCCCAGAAAAAGCAGGGCGTTGACGCGATTCCGGTCATGCTCGGTATGGAAAGCGGCAGTATCGCCTTTACCAAGGGCGTGCCGCCAACGACCCGGATGACCTTGCCGCCCACCGCAGATATTTTGGCTATTTTCGAAGGCGCCGACTCTGCCGCTGCGCTGCCTCAGCCTACCCAAGAGTCCCCACATTCTCCACTGACGACGACCGTCAAAACGATCCTGGAGCAAACGCTCAAGGAGTTTATCGGCCCTATCGCCAGCCTGATCTGTGCTGATCATTTTCGCAATGTGACTACTCTGGCCGCCGCCATCGACGCACTGGCTGACGAAGTCCCCAATGCACAGTCGGCGACTCAATTCCGGGAACAGGTGCGGCAACGCTTGAACTGATTCATCCCCCTGCTCATGCTTTGCAGAGCAGATACGGGTTTGTTGATGCGCTATTCCTTGAATTTCGCCCAAATCACCACCATTTGCTAGGGTAATGATCCTGTCATGGGAGTACCCATCAATGCGAATGGACAAGTTAACCAACAAGTTTCAAATGGCCCTGAGCGACGCCCAGAGTCTGGCGGTGGGCCGCGATCATCAATTCATCGAACCGGTGCATGTGATGGTGGCTCTTCTCGACCAGGAGGGGGGTACAGTGCGGCCGTTATTGGCGCAGGCCGATGTCAACATGAATCTGCTGCGCTCGCAGTTGAACGGGGCGCTGGACCGACTGCCCCAGGTCACCGGGACCGGTGGTGATGTGCAAATCTCCAACGCCCTGTCCCGGCTGTTAAACCTGACGGACAAACTGGCCCAGCAACGGAAGGACGCTTATATCAGCTCCGAACTGTTTGTGCTGGCGGCGCTGGAGGACAAAAGCGAACTAGGCGCGTTGCTGCATAAGGCCGGCGCGACCCGGAGCTTGATTGAACGCGGCGTCGACGCCCTGCGCGGCGGCCAGAAGGTCGAAGATCAGAATGCCGAGGATCAGCGTCAGGCGTTGGAGAAATACACGATCGACCTGACCGAACGCGCTGAACAGGGCAAGCTCGATCCGGTGATCGGGCGCGATGATGAAATCCGCCGCACCATTCAAGTCTTACAACGGCGCACCAAGAACAATCCGGTGCTGGTCGGCGAGGCTGGCGTCGGCAAAACGGCGATTGTCGAGGGTCTGGCCCAGCGCATCGTCAACGGTGAGGTTCCGGAAGGTTTGAAGAATAAACGGGTGCTGGCGCTGGACATGGGCGCTTTGATCGCCGGCGCCAAGTTTCGCGGCGAGTTCGAAGAGCGCCT
>JAGRHM010000143.1:0-3364 GCA_020445005.1 Candidatus Competibacteraceae bacterium
GCGGATCACTTCATCCAGATTGAGGTAGGCAATCAGCAAGCCTTCCAGGATATGCAGGCGCTGCTCGACCTGATTCAGGCGAAATTCCAGCCGCCGGCGCACCGTGGCGATCCGGTAACGCAACCACTCTTCGAGAATTTGCTGGAGATTTTTAACTTGGGGCCGGCCGTCCAGACCGATCATGTTCAGGTTCGCCCGATAGCTTTTCTCCAGATCGGTGGTGGCGAACAGGTGATCCATCAACAGGTCGACATCCACTCGGTTGGAGCGCAGCGCCAGCACCAGGCGGGTCGGGTTTTCGTGATCGGACTCGTCACGCAGGTCTTCGACCATCGGCAGCTTTTTGTCGCGCATCTGCGCAGCAACCTGTTCCATGATCCGCGCCCCGGAGACTTGATGGGGCAGCGCCGTAATCACCACATCGCCATTTTCCCGTTCATAACGCGCTCGCAAGCGCACCGCGCCATTGCCAGTCTGGTACAGCTTGCGCAACTCCTCGCGGGGGGTAATGATTTCTGCGCCGCCCGGATAATCAGGTGCCAGAACAAGGTCGCACAGCGCCTCCAGGCTGGCGTCCGGTTCATCCAGCAAGCGGATGCAGGCGGCGGTGATTTCACCGAGGTTGTGCGGCGGAATGTCGGTGGCCATGCCGACGGCGATGCCAGTCGCGCCGTTTAACAGGACGTTGGGCAAGCGGGCGGGCAGCAGTATCGGTTCATCCAGGGTGCCGTCGAAATTGGGCGTCCAGTCCACCGTGCCCTGACCCAGCTCGGACAACAATACTTGCGCAAACGGCGACAGACGCGCCTCGGTATAGCGCATAGCGGCAAAGGATTTGGGATCATCCGGCGAACCCCAGTTACCCTGCCCATCAACCAGGGGATAACGATAAGAGAAAGGCTGAGCCATTAATACCATCGCTTCGTAGCAGGCGGAATCGCCGTGCGGGTGGTATTTGCCTAACACATCACCGACCGTGCGGGCGGATTTTTTATGCTTGGCTGCCGCGTTTAAACCCAGCTCGGACATGGCGTAAACAATGCGCCGCTGCACCGGTTTCAAGCCATCGCCGATATGCGGCAGCGCCCGGTCGAGAATGACGTACATGGAATAATCCAGGTACGCTTTTTCAGTAAATATTTTAAGCGGCAGGCGCTCAGCGGCATCGGCGGTAAACAAGGCAAGTTCAGTCATTGATGAAGACGCAAAGTCTGGTTACAAGTTGGGGAACAGTTCCGCCAGATCAATCACGGCGTCCGGGCACAGCATCGGCGCAATCCTGCCGGTGCGCTGACTGCTGTGTTGCTGATAGGCGCCATGACCGGGTTCACGATAGACTTCCAGTTGCCGGTTTTGCAGATCCAGCAACCAGACTTCCGGAATGCCGTTTTTAGCGTAAAGCGGAACTTTAATATCGCGGTCATAGCGCAGGGTGCTGTCAGCGATTTCAATGATGAGCAAGACATCTTCAGCACGAGGAAGCGCGCCTCTGTAAGAATCACTCCGCCAGCGCAATACGGCAATGTCAGGTTGAGGTTCTTCATAGCCGTCCAGCACGACTGGATTTTGTCCAGCCACCACTGCTTTGCCATACAAGCGATAAGCGAGGAAATTCATTAAATAGTTATTATGTCCAGCATGCTCGCTACCAATCGGCGCCATTTCGACGATCTCTCCGTCAATGAGCTCCACCCGTGAATCTTCATTTAACAAGCCAACCTTGGCCATGTGATGATATTCCGCTACGGTCCAGCGGTGACGTGGTTGCAGGTTCCATAATTCGCGTTCTGCTGAAAGCGTCGACATACCCTATGCTCCAGTGCCATGAAAAACGGCAAAATATCCAGGCGACCTATCGCGCGCTGCCCGACCAGGAGTTCATCGATGATGAACAGACTAGTCGGGGCTCACCCAGGGATGGTAATGAAAATACAGTAACAGCAACCCACCAAATACGATTCGATACCAGGCAAAAGGCGCGAAACTGTGCTGGCCCACATACGCCAGCATGAAGCGCACCACCGCCAGCCCGCCCAGGAAAGCCGCCATAAACCCGACTGCGAACATCGGTATATCTGACAAAGTCAAATGGTTCCATTCCTTAAGAAGACTATATAAGGTCGCCGCAAACATGGTGGGAATCGCCAGAAAGAAGGAAAATTCAGTGGCTGTGAACCGCGATAATCCTCCCAGCATTCCGCCCATGATGGTCGCTCCTGACCGTGAAACGCCGGGAAACAGCGCCAGGCTCTGGGCAATACCGATCAGCAAAGCGTCTTTCCAGCCCATGTCGTCCACGGCTTGCACTCGACTGGCTTTTGCATAACGCTCGATCAGCAAAATCGCAATGCCGCCGGCGACTAAGGCGCCGGCGACCGTGACCGGATTGAAAAGATAGTGGGTAATGTATTTATGCAACAACAAGCCGAGCACTGCCGCCGGGGTGAAGGCAATGATCAGATTCAGGACTAATTGCTGAGCCTTGTAGTCCCGGTTCAGATTCAGAGCCACATTGAATAGCCGTTCCCGGTAAATCCAGACAACCGCCAGAATAGCGCCAAGCTGGATAAAGATTTCGAAAGTCTCGGCGCGCGGCCCGGTAAAGTTAAGGAAATCTCCTACAATGATTAAGTGACCGGTGCTGGAAATGGGCAGAAATTCCGAAGCGGCTTCCACCAAGCCTAGAATCAGCGCCTTGAGAATTAATAGAATGTCCAAAAGTACTCCTTGCAGACCCTGGTCGAGAAGATTCGGTATTCTAGCAGCTCGCCACCGAGTCCACTATGTTGCTAAAAAACAGCTATGCACATGATTTTTATCATGTCCGCCAAGAGGTCTACCGGATTAATCTTGTATCATTTGATATGCTAGCAACCCGTTGGGAAGAATCAGCCATGAATCACAGGATTTTGTTTTTCATGATGATTGTGGGATCGCTGACGCTAAACGGGATTGTTCACGCCCAGGAAGTTTACAAATGGACCGACGCCAGCGGTCAGGTGCATTACAGCCAGAAAAAACCTGAGGAAGTGGACCGAGTGCAGACGCTCGATATCCCGCTGCCACCGCCAGTGGATTCGTCCAGCGCTGACGTAGATGCCGAGGTTGCCCGCCTTAACGCCCTCTCCGAACAAATGGCCCGCGAGCGTGAGGAAGCAGAAAAAGCCCGTCAGGAACAAACAATCCGTGATCTGGAGGAAAAAAATAAGGTGCTGGAAAATGCATTGCTGAAACAGCAACTTGAGCAGCAACCGCCGAATGATGATAGTGATCGTTCGATGACCGGTTATCCGCCGGTTTATCCCTATCCCCTGCCCTATCCGCCTGCTTATCCGCCTGCTTATCCGCCTGCTTATCCACGCTC
>JAGRHM010000143.1:3458-6378 GCA_020445005.1 Candidatus Competibacteraceae bacterium
ATCCACGCTCTTATCCGCCTGCTTACCCGCCCGGCCCGCCTCATCAGCGGCCTTGTCAACTACCGGGCTGTCAGCAACCCATGCCACCATCCAAACCAGCGCCTCCTCTGGCCAAACCCAATCCACCGTTCAGGCCACCGCCGGCAGGTCTTGCGCCAACCACGCAAGGCGTATTCCAGGGACGATAAGCAAAGAGCTCAATGATGCGCAGGTCTGGACTAAAATCTTTTTGGAAAAGGAGCATCGCGTTGCGCGAAGCAGCGCGATCAACGATGAGACCCTGTGGAGCAGTTAATCGTGGAAGAGACTTATGCCTTGGGATTTGATGTTTACGGCACACTGGTGGATCCGCTGGCGCTTGCCGAACCCCTGCGCGCCCTGGTAGGCGAGCAGGCCATACAATTCGCCAGCGTCTGGCGAACCAAACAACTGGAATATTCGTTCCGGCGCGGCTTGATGCGACGGTATGTCGATTTCGACGCCTGCACTCGCCAGGCGTTGCGCTATACCCAGCAAACCTTGTGCTGCGACCTTCCCGAATCTGATCAGGACCGATTACTGGAAGCCTATCTTTATCTGCCTATGTTCCCGGAAGTCGCCGCCAGCTTGGTCACGCTTAAAGAACAAGGATTACGCTTGGTCGCATTTTCGAATGGCGTGGAAGCCAGCATCCGGGCGCTGCTCGCCAATTCCGGGGTATTGCCCTTGCTGGAGGATGTGGTGAGCGTGGACGATTTGCGCACCTTCAAACCTGATCCTGAAGTCTACGCCTATCTGGCGCGGCGGACCGGACGGGCGCCAAATGAAACCTGGCTGGTGTCCAGCAACGCCTGGGATGTCATCGGCGCGAAGGCCGCCGGGTTGCGCGCGGTCTGGGTCAAACGTCAGCCAGATATGGTTTTCGATCCCTGGGAGGTTGAACCGGATATTGTCGTAAGCGGCCTGGATGAATTGTCGGCTCGGTTCGTTAGTCCGGTGGAATGAAATGTGTCGAAATCCTTGAAAAAGCCCTCTCTCCCAACCCCTCTCCCGCAAACGGGCGAGGGGAGTGAACAGGTTACGGCTAGACAATAAACGGCACCAGGATCAGGGATACGATCGACAGGAGCTTAACCAGGATATTCATCGCTGGACCGCTGGTGTCCTTGAAAGGGTCGCCCACGGTATCGCCAATCACCGCCGCCGCATGAGCATCGCTGCCCTTGCGCTCGCCTTCCAGCTTGCCAGCTTCGATCGCCTTCTTGGCGTTATCCCAGGCGCCGCCGGCGTTAGACATCAACAACGCCATCGTCATGCCGGTTAGTAAAGAGCCCAGCAACATACCTCCCAGCGCCACTGGGCCGAAGAAAAAGCCGACAATGACCGGCGAGATAATCGCCAGCACCCCTGGCGGAATCATTTCCCGTAACGCGGCGTCGGTCGAGATCGTCACGCAGCGCGCGGTATCCGGCTTGGCCGTGCCTTGCAACAAACCGGGAATTTCGCGGAACTGCCGGCGAATCTCAGTGACCATCTCCATCGCCGCCCGGCCGACCGAACTCATGGTCATGGCTGCCGCCAACAGGATGACCATGCCGCCCAGCAGAACGCCGATGATGACCTTGGGTTCGGTGATATCCATCGGCAGAGGTTGACCCAGCTTCAACTCAACCGCTTGTTTATAAGAAACAAACAGCGCCAGTGCGGTCAGCGCCGCCGAGCCAATCGCGAAGCCTTTACCGGTGGCGGCGGTGGTGTTGCCGATGGCGTCGAGTTCATCAGTGATCGCGCGTACTTCCGGCGGTTGATGCGACATTTCAGCAATACCGCCGGCGTTATCCGAAATGGGTCCCGAGGCATCAATGGTCATGGTGACGCCAGCGGTCGCCAGCATTCCAACCGCGGCAATGGCAATGCCATACTGGCCCGCGGTCTGATGAGCCACGAAGATGGTCAACACGATGATCAGCATCGGCACGGCGCAGCTTTCCAGGCCCACAGCCAAGCCGGTGATGATGTTGGTTGCCGGTCCGGTTTTGCAGGACTGCGCGATGCGCGTGACCGGTTTGGACGAAGTGTAATACCAGGCCGCTCGGCCAATGGCCACCCCCGCCAGATTACCGGCTAGAATGGCGAAAAACAGCGGCCAGCCATAGCCAAACACCAGCATAGTCAACAATGTCAACACCAGGAAAACCACTGCGGCGCTGGTTTCGGAAATCGCCAGCGCCTGCTCCGGTCCGTACTGCTTGAAGGTGTTCATACCGTAAATGCCGACCAGGGAAGAGATCAGGCCAATCACTGCCAGCGTTAACGGTAATGCCAACAACATGGAGCGGCTGACATCGCCGCCAAAGTATTGCGTCAATTCGGCAGCCGTCAGGGTCGCCGCTAGCGTGACCGCTGCTACCATCGCTCCGACATAGGATTCAAAGATGTCTGCGCCCATACCGGCAATGTCGCCGACGTTATCGCCGACGTTGTCGGCAATTACGCCAGGATTGCGTGGATCATCCTCGGGAATGCCCGCCTCAACCTTGCCCACCAGGTCCGAACCCACGTCGGCAGCTTTAGTAAAAATGCCGCCGCCGACCCGGGCGAACAGCGCAATCGACGAGGCACCCATGGAAAAGCCCCAGATGACAGAAACCGAGTGGGGATCAACCGCCAGCTCGGAAGCCAGTCCGGTATACAGCAGACCTAATCCCAGCAATCCAAAACTGGCGACCGCTAAACCCATCACCGCGCCGCCGTCGAATCCCACCAACAACGCCTGTCCCGCGCCATGCTCCCGCGCTGCTGCAGTAACGCGGACATTGGCCTTGGTCGCGGCGTACATCCCGATCAGACCAGCCAGCCCCGAAGCCGCCGCGCCTAGCAGGAAGGATAAACTCGTGCCGAACCCGTATTGCACGGACAGCAGAATCGCAATAACCAATGC
>JAGRHM010000143.1:6427-7375 GCA_020445005.1 Candidatus Competibacteraceae bacterium
TCATCGGAGATCGCGGTCATCACCGCATCACCCGTAGATTGGCGAACAATTCCTTTGTACAGCATGATGGCGGCACCCAACCCGAGCAGGCCCGCCAATAGTGATATGATTCCCAAGACCATAGAGTTCTCCACAACAGGGTTTGAATTCGGCGCCGCCCAGCCAGACGGACGGCATGTTGTTGAATACGGGTGGTCAGTTACCGACGTAGCCACCCAAGCGAGCAAAAAACATGCCCTTTGCCCAAGATGCTCCGACTATCCTGGCCAACCCGTTTATACATCCACGTTAAAGTGGTTGAATTATAAGCCGACCTGACCAGACGATGAGCGAATCAATAAAAAATGACGAGCAGGATGGAGCTCAAAAGCGCATGATCATGAGCAGGTTGCGCCCAATTGGTCAATAATATCTTACTGAGGCGTCTCGAAACGGACAATTTTCGAGACGCGCCCCTGCAGGGGTTCTGAAACCAGGCGGGCGTCGCGACGATCGCGTTGTATTCCGTAGCCCTGCCTTGAAATAAGGCGGGGAACGCCCTTTGATGGAACATCACCAGGAGAGATGCAAAGATGAAGTGCAAACACTATATGGTATCTGCGCCGACGTATGTGCTCGATACCGAGCCGCTGTCGGAAGCCGTATCCATCATGGTCCGCAAACACATGCAGGATTTGATGGTGGTCAACGATCAACATGAATTCATCGGGACTATTAATTCCTTCATGTTTTCGAAGATGTTGTTGCCGTCCGAGCCGCAATTGCCAGACGACGCCGAGAATGAATCCGCCGAGGATGTGGACAACCGGCTGATTCCCCACTTGCACCGCAAGGTGGGCGACTTTGCGGCTTCTCACCCGGTGGTCGAACCGGAAGCCCCGTTGTCGGATGCGCTGCGATTGTTGTCAGAAGGGTATATCCGATTGCCGGTGGTGGGGCCGGATCGCA
>JAGRHM010000144.1 GCA_020445005.1 Candidatus Competibacteraceae bacterium
TATTCGCCGACTGGAGAAATTTTCAATCTCAGCGCCGAGGACGTGGCTGCCGCAACCGCCATTGCCCTGCAAGCCGACAAGCTGCTGGTGCTGAGTGAAGGGCGGGAGCTGTGCGATCCAGCAGGTCAACCTGTACGCCAATTAGGTCTGGATGAAGCCGAGCGTTTGCTGGCGGACCATCCCGGGCTGCCTGAGGACGCGACCCGCGCCTTGCGCTTGGCGGTGCGCACCGGCCAGGGAGGGGTGCGCCGCGTGCATCTGCTCAGCCGTCAGGTCGATGGCGCGTTGCTGCTGGAACTGTTCACCCGTGACGGGGTCGGCGCGCTGATCGCTGCTGACCGGTATGAAGGACTCCGTATCGCGGCTATCGATGATGTGGGCGGATTGTTGGAGCTGATCCAGCCGCTGGAGGAAGATGGAACCCTGGTGCGGCGGTCGCGGGAGCGGTTGGAGATGGAGATCGACCGCTTTGTATTGCTGGAGCGGGATGGCGCAATCATCGGCTGCGCGGCGCTTTACCCCTTTGTCGAAGAAGGACTCGGCGAGTTGGCCTGCGTCGCGGTGCATCCCCACTATCGCAACCTCGGCCGCGCTGATGCGCTGTTGAATTTTGTCGAACGTCAGGCCCGAATGCAGGGGCTGGAGCGCCTGTTCGTACTGACCACCCGTACCGCGCACTGGTTTCGGGAGCGCGGCTTCGAGCCGGCGAACGTCGAAGATCTGCCCCTGGGAAAACAGGTCTTGTATAACTGGCAACGGCGTTCCAAGGTTTTCATAAAATCTTTGGCCCTTTCTCCTGATCCCTCTCCTGCAAGCAGGTGAGGGGAGTGAACGGTTGACGCATTTTTACCCCCTTGAAGGAGTCTACTTTATGCCCCCCCTCCCAGTTGCACCTTTGCGGGTGGTCCAGATTACTGACCTGCACCTGAAAACCGCGCCTGGCGCCTGTCTCTGGGGCGTCGATGTGGACGCTGGCCTGGACGCCGTGCTGGGGCGCATCGAGGAGCGGCATCCCGACACGGATTTCATTCTCGTTACTGGCGATCTGGTCGGCGATGAACCAGCGGCCTACGCTCGCCTGCGCCAGCGGCTGGGAGTATTAGGTAAGCCGGTCTATTGCCTGCCTGGCAATCATGACTTTCCCGCCGCGATGAGCCGGACCCTGCGTGATGGTCCGGTACGGTGCGAGCGTCATGTGGTAACCGACCATTGGCAATTCGTACTGTTGGATTCCAGTTTCCCCGATACGCCCGTGGGACATCTGGCCTACGGGGAGCTGGCGCTGCTGGATACCCTGCTGGCAAGCAGCCCGGACTGGCATACGATGATTTGCCTGCATCACAATCCGGTTCCCAGCCAAACATCCTGGCTGGACACCATGATGGTCGGCAACCATGCCGCGTTGTTCGGGGTGCTGGATCGCTATCCTCAGGTCCGGGCGGTGGTCTGGGGACATCTTCACGCCGAATTCAGCGGCTGGCGAAATCGAGTGCAATTGTTGGGAACGCCCGCAACCTGTGTGCAGTTCAAGCCGCGCGCTCCGGAACCGTTGGCGGATGACGTGCCGCCGGGCTATCGCTGGTTCGAACTATATCCTGACGGCGCATTGCGTACTGGCGTAGAACGGGTCGGCTAACCTCAGTACCGCATTTTGACGTAGGAACCCGGCGCATCTTCTACCGGTTTCAGCTTCCCATCCCCCGGCGTGCGGGCGGGAATGAGCGGACCGGCGTTGGGTTTTAGCCAGTCCAGCCAGTCCGGCCACCAGGAGCCTTCCTGTTTGGCTGCGTCCCGCTGCCAGTCATCCGGACTGGGGGGCGTGGCGGGATTAGTCCAGTAGCCGTATTTATCCGACGATGCCGGATTGATGACCCCGGCGATGTGTCCGGAGCCGCTCAACACGAATTTCACTGGCCCGCCAACTAATTGCGTGCCGGCGTAGGTCGAGGTCCATGGAGCGATGTGGTCCTCGCTGGCCGATAGGAAATACACTGGGGTCTTGATGTTGCGCAGATCGATCGGTACGCCGGCCAGAGTAATGCCGCCCGGCTCGCGCAACCGGTTTTTCTGGTACATGTTGCGCAGGTAGAAACTGTGCATGGCCTTGGGCATCCGCGTCGAGTCGGAATTCCAGTACAGCAAATCAAAGGGATAGGGATCCTTGCCCAGCAGGTAATTATTGATGACGAAGTACCAGATCAGGTCGTTGGCGCGCAACATG
>JAGRHM010000145.1 GCA_020445005.1 Candidatus Competibacteraceae bacterium
GGTTGACTCACGATTCCGGGGGAATCCAGATGGAACCGACTCATCAACTTTCAACCACCGGCGCGACACCCGCGCTTCATCCCTGCTATTCCCCGGACGCGCACCGGCATTTCGCCCGCTTGCACCTGGCGGTTGCGCCGAAATGCAATATCCAGTGCCACTACTGTAATCGCAAATACCACTGCAGCAACGAATCGCGCCCTGGCGTGGTCGCGGAATTGCTGAGTCCCGAACAGGCTGTTAAAAAGGCGCTGGCCGTGGGCGCAGTCATCCCCCATCTCGCGGTCGTCGGCATCGCGGGTCCCGGCGATCCGCTGGCTAATCCTGAACCGGTGTTCGCTACTTTGCGCGAACTGCACACCCAGGCGCCTGATCTTCTCCTCTGCCTTTCCACCAACGGACTGGCGTTGCCGGAACATGCCGAAGCGCTGGTTGATCACGGTATCCACCATGTAACGATCACCATCAATTGCATCGATCCAGCGATTGGCGCGCACATCTATCCGTGGATCGTCTGGCAGGGTCGTCGCTTGCGTGGTCAGGAAGCCGCGGCAACGCTGATTTCACAACAACTGCGCGGTTTGGAATTGCTGACCGCGCGCGGCGTCCAGGTCAAGATCAACTCCGTACTCATCCCCGGCATCAATGACGCCCATTTGCCGGAAGTCAATCGAATTGTGCGGGAAAAAGGCGCGATCCTGCACAACATCATGCCGCTGATCGCCCGCGCTGAACACGGGACCCACTTCGGCATCACGGGACAACGCGAACCCAGCGCCGAGGAATTGGCGGCAGTGCGCACTGCTTGCGAAAGCAACATCGGCATGATGAGCCATTGCCAGCAATGCCGCGCTGATGCAACCGGCGTGTTGAGCGTGGATCGCAGCGGCGAGTTCAGTATGGCCAAAGTCGAAGCAATGACCATCGATCCCCAGGCGGCTGTCGCCAAACGCGAAGCGGTGCGCGCCGCCATTGTTCGCCGCCTGGAACAACCCTCTCAATCTGCATCTCGACCGGTCGTTGTTCCCATGCGACCGCAGGTCACTGGCAAGACATTACGGATTGCCGTGGGCAGTTTGAATAACCAGACCATTGACGCGCATTTCGGGCATTTACGGGAACTATTGATCTATGACGTATCCGCTGAAGCCGCGCAACTGATCGAGCGTCGTGAAATTGCCCGTTACTGTCATGGCGCCACCACCTGTGGCGATTCAGAAGCAGCGCTGGAGGGAGCGATCCGCGCCCTGCACGATTGCGCCTTGCTCTTGTGTTCGCGGGTGGGCTTTACGCCGTGGCGCGCCCTGGAAAACGCCGGCATCGAACCGAATAGCGAACACGGCGGAGCATTGATTAATGACGCGCTCCAGGCGGTTTACCTGGAGTGGCGGGCCAGCGGACGGTTGGCCGAATCACCGCGCCTGAATCAAACCATGAGCGCATAACTGCAAGTTACTCAACACAAGGGAGCAATCGAAACCTATGGCGAAGGCGCAACTGAGCTTTGCGGATATCAATGTGACGGTCACGGTCCCGGCAGGCACCCGGGTTATCGAGATCTCAGACAAACTGAATTCCGGCATCATTTACGGTTGCCGGGAAGGGGATTGTGGGACCTGTCTGATGAAAGTCGTGGAAGGCATGGAAAATCTGAGTGAGCCGTCGGCGCTGGAGGCCAGAATACTCAAGGA
>JAGRHM010000146.1 GCA_020445005.1 Candidatus Competibacteraceae bacterium
CCACTTCGATTTCTTTGAAACCAATTTGCGTCAGCAACTCAAACATGCGGCGTTTGCGATCCGTGCCCATTGGCTCAATCAGCGCCTGATTGCCATCGCGCAGATCCACGCTGCACCAAGCAGGCGCCTGGGTGAGCACCCGCGAGGGCCATTGTCGACCAGGCAAACAGACTGGCGGGAAGGGACGATATTTTCGGGCGGCGTCAATGTGGTTCATTTCGTCATTCCTCTCTCAATGAAAGTGTCGTTTACCTGCACTGTTAAACTACAACAAATCAGGATAAAAGGTTTAATCGATTGTTTTGCAAAAGTAATGCGGCGCAATACGGCCGCCAGGCCGCCGCTAGGCCCGACGACCGCGACTTAGTCGCAGCAGGGCCAGAGAGAGGATATGCGTGAAAACAGGGTGAGTTGCGCCGGGAATGCAAACAAAACGGCTATGAAATCGACAGGGTTCAAACATCAGGGTCAATCCTCGCAAACGGTTCAATGGATCATCGACAACAGCAAACCCCGGCGCTCCGTTCAGGAGGCCGGGCAACTCAGTCGCAGTTCAAACCGTTCAGTGGATTGCATGCTTACTCAAGAGTTTTTAATACAAAATAAGTTCAGCGGAGCCGATTCGTTGTAGCCGTTCGCCGGGGATTGGGTTTGCGACGCGCGAAGCTTTTCATGAAAGGCCGTCTCTTGGCGCGATAACGAACCCGCATCTGTTGGATAATGATACCGGAAGTCAAAAGCGTTGCACCAAACAATTTTCCGGTGATACTTTCGATACCAAACAATGATATCAATCCTCCCCCAATATAAACATACGGCAAAAGCTCATAAATCGGTTTTGGGATCATGCTGTTATCCTTTATTGGATTTTTGACAATGCCCTTTGTGTCCCTGTTTTCAGGACCCCTCGGAAAACCAGTAATTTTCAGAATAGAAGATGACGACCTGTAACGTCAAGCTTAACTGTCGACTAGCGTCAACTTTACAAAAACCAGACAATAACTATTTTCCACAACCATCCATGCCAAACGAGGCGATAGGGTCATGACCGAAAAAAGCACAACCCTGCAAACCATCATGGTCTGGGATCTGCCGACCCGACTGTTTCACTGGATTTTGGTCGCGTTGATGATCGCTCAGTGGTGGACCGCTGAGCAAAGCAGCACCATGGATTATCACGTCTGGGGGGGGTACGCCGTGCTGACACTGGTGTTGTTCCGCCTGATCTGGGGATTCATAGGCAGCGAAACCGTGCTGTTCAGCAACTTCGTGCGCGGTCCCGGCGCGGCGCTGATTTACGCCAAGGACCTAATACGGGGGGAAACGCCGCACTACCTTGGCCATAATCCCATGGGCGGCTGGTCAATTGTGGCGCTGTTAACCTTATTATTAATTCAGGCAGCCACCGGTTTGTTCGCCAACGACGACATCATGGTCGAGGGACCGCTATATGTGTGGGTGTCGAAAGATACCAGTGATTGGCTGACCCGCATTCACCACTGGAATTTCAATCTGCTACTGGCAATGATCGCCATCCACCTGTCAGCGGTTTTCTTCTATCTGCTGGTTAAGCGGGAAAACCTGATCCATCCCATGCTCAGCGGTCGCAAGCATCTATCACCGGAACGGGTTGATCACCCGCCGCGAATGGTAAGTCCCTGGCTAGGGTTGGCGATGCTAATAGTCGCGGCAGTAAGCGTCTGGCTGCTGGTACGCTGAGCCCGCATCAGAATGCGAAAGGCCATGTTGCAACATGGCCTTTGTGGTCCGCGCTTCAGGCGCGGCGCGTGGGCAAATGCAATCGACGATGCTTACTTAATCCTTGCGAAATTCCTTGTGACACGCCTTGCAGGTTTCAGCGGTCTTGCCGAATTGCGCCTTGATGGCGGCTTCATCCCCACCCTTAGCGACTTCGGTCAGCTTGACGGCTTCCTGCTGAAAATCATTCATAGCGGTTTCGAACTTGTCCCAGTTTGTCCAGATTTCTGGCTTGGCCTCGGTATGTTTGACCGCATCCGGCCCGGAACCTTTGGCGAAACCTTCCAGCGCCGCCTTGCTCATCAATTCCACATATTGCGCATGGCGAGCGACCGCGGCTGCGTCAAAGGGAACCTCGCCTTTGACCATGGCGGCAATGGGTTTAAAATTCCAGCCGATAATCGTATAGACAGACTGCCGGTATTCAGCAACGTCTTTCGGTTTTGGATCTGCGGCGCTGGCCACAGTCAAAAAACCCAGGCTGATAAGACTACTCGCTAGACCGATGCCCAGTAATTTCTTATTCATCAGTTTGTTGCCCCTTGGAATTGTGACTAAAAAAGTCTGATATCAATAATCATGGCATAACACTGTTATTTTGCAAGCGTAAACTGAAGGTCGGCTGAATCATGCAATCCATCGCTACGTAACTCAAAACAGCTTGCCGAGCAGCATGTACAACGAGGCATTGCCGCCCTGGGCGTAACCGCCCGCGAAGTAAAAGGGTCCTAGCGGCGTATCCACGCCCAGAAACAAACTGCCTGCCGGGATTAGCGAATCGAAATCGATATCGCGATACTCATTCCAGACGCCGCCGACTTCCAACGATCCACCTGCATAGATCGGAATAGTAAACGCTGAAGAAGCGCTATCCAGCCGATACATATAAATCACTTCGCCAAGCGCGGCGTATTCACCGGAAAGTTGACCTGGCTGATAACCCGACAGGTTCAGGAAACCGCCCAGTAAAAACAGATCCTGAATACCCATATCACCGGACAACCGGCCAGCCAAATGAAGGCGGGGAATGATTGAATATTTGCCCCAGGTATAGGCATGGGCGTAATTCAGGCTCAAGGTCCGGACATTCTGGTCAGCGCCCAGGGTGGTCAGTGAATCACGGAAGATCAGGTTGCCGGCATAGCCCGAATTAGGGAAGCTGATGTTATCAAGCGTATCCGCTTCCCAACGCAGCGAATAACCCCCATCGTCGAACCGTCCCTCGTAGTCGGAAGGCTGCCCCAGACGCAGATCGTTACGACCGTGAGCATAGCGCAACCCCAGAGATAAACGTCCCCAACGCTCCAAGTTCCGGCCAACGTTGAAGCCCACTTCATTGCGATAGACCCGGAAGCTACTGCTTTCTCCATAGACACCATTAAACAAATCCAGATTGTACTGCTCGTAGCGTAGATAAGGATTAATGAAATATTGCTGATCGGCATCCAGCGGCTGATAGAAATCGCTGAGCAGGGCGATATTGCTGCCCAACTGGATAAAATTGCGCCATTGACCGCCCAGATCATTCAGTTCCGACATGGTGTAGGCCGCACTGACGTCGAATTCCGCATCACCTTTGAGATTAGCGCCGAGAAACAATCCGAATTGCAACGTATCCGTACCGATATCTTTAGGCACGGTCTCGACCACCAAACCGGTTTGGCCATGCTCTTTAGCCAGCGTGTAGTTAACCCGCTGGAAGTCGCCCATGCCATAAATTTCGTTCAGGTTGCGATTGAGTTTCTGCGGATCAAGCCGGTCGCCAGGTTTAATCTGCAATTGTTGCTCAATAACCTGGTCGGACAATCGGGAACCGTTATTGATGCGAATAAAGTCGATGACCGGTTGATCGGAACCCGGCGCCAGCGGCAGAGTGGCGAGGTAGACCTGGTAGCCTTCTGGAGAGATAGAGAGTCGACTCAGATCGCTTCTTTTTCCTTGAGCGGCGATATAACCGAAGCGGACGGCATCGGGGGAACGGTCGAAATCGATGCTGGACACGTCCTGAAGATCCGGCGTGATCAGGATATCCTTTTTTCCCAGAGTTTTGACCTGCTCTATCACATTACGCACCGTCAGGATGGTGGTCAACTGATTGGTCACCGACAAAAACGAATTCAGTTCGTCGGCGGGCGCCAGGGGCGCGCCGACATCCACCGCGATAACGACATCGGGGCGGCAGAGTTTTCGGACGACATCAATGGGCAGATTGTTAGAAACACCTCCATCCACCAGGATTTTTCCATCCAGTTGCACCGGCGCCAAGGCGCTGGGGATGGACATGCTGGCGCGCATCGCCTTAGCCAGCTCACCAGAACCGAGCACAACCGGTTCGCCGGTCGCCAGATCGGTAGCGACCGCCCGGTAGGGAATGCGCAGTTGGTCGAAATCATGAACACTCGCCGCCGGCAAAGACAGTTCCTCCAGCAACAGCAACAGGTTCTGGCCTTCCAGCAGGCCCTTGGGCAAAGTAACACCTTCAGCATTCAGACCGACTGTGGCGTCAATCAGCACTCGCTGTTCCTGCTTCTTGCGAAAGGGTAGGTCCGCGCGTGGCGGACCATCCTTGAAGACTTCCGGCCAGTCGATCTGCGAGAGCTTCTCCTCCATCTGTTCAGGCGTCATACCTGATGCATACAATCCGCCGATGATCGAACCCATACTCGTGCCAGCGACACAATCAATCGGAACGTGCATCTCCTCCAGGGTCTTCAGCACGCCGACATGGGCTATACCGCGGGCGCCGCCGCCGCCCAGCACCAGCCCGACGCGCGCGCGGTCCTTGGCGGCTTCGGCGGTTGCGACAAGTTCTGGAACGGGCACAACGCCAAGTCCCATCAATAAAATCATCATCCAAAGAAACCGGCGAAGGCATAGACTTAAACTGGGCATGGGACGCAACCGCGATGGGCTATGGTTTGAGGGGGTATTCAGCGAAATTTCAGATAGTGTATGCCAGATTTCAGCGGTAATATGAAGCGACAGGAGACGGTCATGACTGATCAAGAAAACGATTTCTTACCAAATGAAACCGAGATGGTAGAATCGGAACTTTGCGAACGCCGAAATTTTCTAGTGGGTCTGGGCAAATGGTCAAAAGCAGTGATCGGCGGCGTGTTGCTGGGTGGGTTACTCGCCCCTGGGCGTGACGCTGAAGCCGTAGGCTGGGCGAATCGCGATGGTGGCAAGGGCAGTTGGGTAAACTTCCCAGGCGGTTGGGGTCCCGGCTGGTACAACCGGCGCCCCGGCGGCTGGTACAACCGGCGGCCTGGCTGGTATAACCGGCGACCGGGCGGCTGGTACAATCGGCGGCCCGGCTGGTATAACGGCCCCGGCTGGGGCGGCAGTTGGTTCAATCGCTAACTCATGCCTATGAATGAATTCATCCGTAATATTCCACTGCATTGTCTGCCGCTCGGCTCGAAGGAACAGATTATCGTCCGCACCCATGAACCGGCGGCGCTTCCTGCTGCTTTAGCGAGCGAGAATCCTGAACAGGTCATCGCGGTGCAACTACTCTCGTTAGCCGCCGATTCCGAATCTCTGAACGCCTGGGCGGCGGGCTTGCCGGTAGAACTGGTCATGGCGGATCCGGCTACCGAGTTTCCCCTGTTGTATCGCCACACTCCGTTGCTCGACCAGCATCCGGTGCGAGTGGTTGTCCCCGTTCGGCCCGGATTCTTTAACGCGGTTAAAACAGCAGTGGCGCTGGATTTCGCAGTGCAACTGGACGTGGGGCAGCCTGATCCAGCGTTGATTGAAGAGCTGGCGGCAGTGTTAAAATTTTATCTTCATCAATCGACGGTAGCGCAACCGATTGAGTATTTCCAGGGAGCGCTGCTCGGCTTTTACCACGAAGAACCGGCGTCGCTGTGGGCTATTCTCGATGAAGATCCCCAGTGGCTGCGCTATGTTGCCGATGATGGCGCAGAGTCACTGAACGGACGGCTGGCCGGAGCCGGGATCAAGACATTGGCGCCCGATGTCGAGTTGGATGTTTGGATCGAGCAGGTTCTAGCGATGCACGAGGAATGCCGTAACTGCGAGTTTCTCCGCCATTGTGGCGGCTACTTCAAGTGGCCGCGCCAGGATTACGATTGCGCCGGCGTTAAACGGCTGTTCAGTGAATTACGAGAGGCTGCTAGCGAGCTGCGCCGCGATATCGAAGCCGCGCCGGTTTCGGAATAGCGACGGTCAAACAGTGATCAAGTATCAGTGATCACTCTTGGGTTACAACGGGCCACCATCGACCGATGATCTCCGCCACTGCGCCAGTTCTCGGCGCAGCACCTTGCCGTTAGCGGTGCGCGGCAGCGCATCGGTGAAAATAATCTCGCGGGGACATTTATAGGCGGCTAAATGTTCATGGGCGTAGTTCAGCAACGGTGCGGCATCCATCCCGTCCGGCTCATCGGGATCACGCGGCACAACAAAAGCCGCAATCACGCTGACCTGCTCGCGCACCCGCAATTCGGTTACTGCAACCTCTAAAACCGCCGGATGCTGGCTCAGGCAATGCTCTACTTCCAGCGGCGACACCCGGTAACCCATCGCATTCATGACATCATCGTTGCGTCCGTGATAGAACATGCAACCGTCCGCATCGAAATGCGCCAGATCGCCGCCGATAAACCAGTCGCCCCGGTATACCAACGCTTCCTCGTCCGGTCGATTCCAGTAACCGAGCATCAAGCCTGGATCGCTGCGATGCACCGCCAGCAAACCAATCTCGCTAGATGGCAGTGGTTCATCACCCGCTTCTCGATCGACGGGCAACGCCGCAACGCAACGACCGGGTTGGGCTTTGCCCGGACTGCCCGGCTTAACCGGTGCCTGCGGCGATGAGGAAATATAGGTGGAACACTCACTCATGCCCAGCGCCTCGTATAACTCTTTACCGGTCACTGCCCGCCACTGTTCCAGCAGCGCCACGCTCAGCGCCTCGCCAGCGGTCAATCCATGGCGCAAGCTGGACAAGTTAAAGGTGCGCAAGTCATTGTATTTCAAAATCTGCCGATACAATCCCGGCACGGCGGCAAACAGGGTCGCCTGGAACTGCTCCATCAACACCGGCCAGACCGTGGCATCACGCGGTCCGTTGTACAGCACCGTTGTCGCTCCATTCGCCCAGGGGTCCGTTAGCCCCACGCCCAGCGTGTAAGTCCAGTTAAACGCCCCAGCATGAAGGATCACATCATCCGGACGGATGCCATACCAGCCCTGGTACATGGGCCGCCGCCCCCAGGCGGAACGCTGAGCGTGCAATACCCCCTTGGGCTGGCCAGTGGTGCCGGAGGTATAGATCAGAAAAGCCGGATCACCGGCGGCAGTGTCTGCATAATCTGCGGGTTCACCTGTACGCAGCGCCGCAGTGTCCGCCGGTCCCAACACCCGAACTCCGGGCGGCGGCGTAATCGCTAGTTCATCCGACACGGCCAGCAGTTGAGCGCCGGAATCAGCCAGCAGGAAATCGGCTTCCTCTTCAGTTAATTGCGCGGAGGAGGGTAACGGTACACAACCGGCGGCGATGGCGCCGAAGAACAACAGGGCATAATCGCTGGTATTGCCCATACGAATCATGACCCGCGCGCCCGGCTCCAAACCCAGGCCACGCAACCCCGCGGCGGTTCGCCGCACTGCGTCGTCCAGTTGCCGATACGTCCAACACTCCGCTTCAGCCAGCGGCGCATGGGCATCGGACGCCACGATGAGCGCCACCTTATCCGGGGTCGCCCACACCGCCGCCTCCAGGCAGTAACGCGCCATGTTAAACCGCGTGGGCGGCAATTCGCCGGTATAACCCCATCGACTTTTCACCTCTCCTCCTCGCCGTTCACCTTTCGCCTTCATGCTCGTTTTATTTCCAGAAATCCGGATGGAACA
>JAGRHM010000147.1:0-4447 GCA_020445005.1 Candidatus Competibacteraceae bacterium
ATGCATCGGGTGCATCACTCGGTGCGCGTGGAGGAAACCAACAGCAATTTCGGTTTCAACCTGCCCTGGTGGGATCGGTTGTTCGGCACTTATCGTGATCAGCCGCGCGATGGCCATACCGGCATGACCATCGGTCTGGAGTATTTTCGCGACGAGCGGGCGACAGGATTGTACGGGCTGTTAGTGCAACCCTTTCTCAATGCCGAAGATTAACCAAATTCCAAGCGAAACCCGGCTTTTTTCAAGTAGCGCGCCTCGCTGGTCAAATCGGCCCGGGTCAGCGGATTCGCGTCGAGCCATCCCTCGGGAAAGCGTAACTCCAGGCGTTGCCGCTCCACTTGCAGATTCAGCATCGGCAATGCATGGCGACTGCGGCCCCGATGCAATACCACCGCAAGGCGCAACAAAACGCACAAGCGTTGCGCCAATGGAGCGAGTTCCTTCGGCAAGTGCTCGAACGCCTTCGCGGGGAACCCTCGCCGATGACGGCGCACCAGCGCAGCCAGCAGCAACTGGTCGCTGCGGGAAAAACCCGGTAGTTCGGCATGTTCCAGAATATAAGCGCCGTGCTTGTGATACTGGTCATGCGTGAGCAATAAACCAATCTCATGCAAGCGGGCCGCCCATTCCAAATTGTGCGCCAATTCCTCAGCAGTCAGATGCCAGGCATCCCGCACTTGGTTCAGCAACAACCAGGCGGTTGCGCTCACTCGCTCTGCCTGCGCCTTGTCCAGATCGTAGCGGTCGATCACGGTAGCAATGGTGCGATCCCGCACGTCTTCATGGCGAATGCGCCCGAGCAGATCGTAAATAACCCCCTCGCGCAACGCCCCTTCCGAAACTTCCATGCGCTCCACGTCCAGCGCCTCGCATAAGCCATGCAGCACTACGAATCCCCCAGCAAAGACTTGGGCGCGAGCCGGCTCTAGTTGCCAGCGGGCGGACATGGCTTCGGCCCGTCCGGTTTCCAGCAAGGCCGCGCGCAAACGTCTTAATGCATCCAGGGTAATCCCTTCACGGCTCCAACCTTCCTTTTTCACGACCTCCTGAATCGCCTTGATCGTCCCTGATGCGCCGGTCGCTACTTGCCAGCCCTGATCGCGAAATTCCTCGCGCACCGGCTCCAGCTTCAATTGCACCAGCAGTTCGGCATCCCGCAAGCGCGTCTCGGTGACTCGTCCCTTATCGAAGCAGGCGCGACTGACGCTGACGCAGCCCATTTTCAGACTGGTCAAATGGTGGGGTTCAAATTTTTGACCGAGAATCAGTTCAGTGCTACCGCCGCCGATGTCCACCACCAGGCGCTGGCCGGAAACATCGGCGACGTTATGCACTACCCCCAGATAAATCAGACGCGCTTCTTCCTGACCGCTGATGGTTTCGATGTTGTGTCCCAGAACCGCTTCGGCGCGGGCCAGAAATGTGGCGCTGTTGCGCGCCTGACGCAGGGTGTTGGTGCCGACCACGCGCAGTTGTTCCGGCGGAATCTGCCGCAAGCGCTGACCAAAACGCGCCAGGCAATCCAGGGCGCGCAATTGCGATTCCTCGGACAACCGGTTGCGGCTATCCAGTCCGGCCGCTAACTGCACCATCTCCCGCAGTCGATCCAGGGTTTGCACCTGGCCATTGGCGATGCGGGCAACAATCATGTGGAAACTGTTCGAGCCAAGATCAATGGCGGCAACAACATCGGAAGACACGGGTTCGTCCTTTTTTGAGTCTTAAGTTTTAAGTTTTAAGTTTTAAGTTTTAAGTTTTAAGTTTTAAGTTTTAAGTTTTAAGTTTTAAGTTTTAAGTTTTTTATACTGGTTGTCACAACTCAAACAGGATTCTTAAAGTACTTCACCATTAATCCTGATTCAAACTCCGCAATTGCCCGGCGGTCAGCGCCCATTGCAGGTAACCCTCGCCGGCGGCGGGACGGCCATCAAACTCGATCAAGGCTACGCCGCCCTTGCGGAAGGCCACTAGCGGGCGCGGCACATCCGCCAACAATAACCCAGTCAACAAACTCAACTGCGGTTCATGGCCCACTGCCGCCACGACGCCAGCGATCGAGCATTGCGCCAACCAGTCCAGCACCGCTTCCGGGGGATAGCGGTAATCCAGCTCAGGCCGCTCGACGATCGGCAAATCGCCATAAGCGCGGGCAATGATATCCGCCGTCTCGCGGGCGCGCACCAATGGACTACAGAGCAACAAATCAATCTGCTCCAACTGCGAGCGCAACCGGTTAGCGCCCTTGCGCATTTTCTTGCGGCCTATATCGGTCAACGGCCGCTGGGCGTCAGTACCCCCCGCAACCATGAAGGTTTCCGCATCCTCGGCGATAGCATGGCGAACCAGTAACAATTTCATTGGGTGCTCCTTAAAATCACAATAACCGTCAGTGTATCACCGACACGCGCTCCCATGACGCGCCGCGGTCAATACCGGCTCCACACGCAGTTCCGGCGGAAAATCGCAGGTAAAGACACTACCTACGCCCAGCTCGCTGTCGATCTGCAACTGACCGCCATGATGGTTGAGTATATGCTTGACAATAGACAAGCCCAGCCCCGTCCCGCCGCTGCCGCGCGAACGGTCGCGATTCACCCGGTAGAAGCGCTCAGTCAGACGCGGCAAATGCTGAGGAGCGATTCCCTCGCCATTATCCTTCACCGCCAAGTGAATACCACCTTCGTCGCCCCACCAGCGTATTTCAATCCACCCTTCCGCGGGCGTGTAGCGCACAGCGTTAAACACCAAGTTGGAAAAGGCGCTGCGAAGTTCTTTCTCGCAACCACAAATCCACAGTTCGGGATCGGCGATCACCTCGATCCGATGTCCCAGGTCGCCACTCAGCGCCAGTGCGTCATCGGCAATATCAATCAATAACTTTGAAACCGCAATCGGTCGACGCGGCGAACGCTCCTTCTGCGACTCCAACCGGGCCAGCAGCAACAAATCTTCAATAATATGCAACATCCGGCCAGATTGCTGTTGCATGCCTCGCAAGGGTTGCCGCCAATGTTCCAACGCGACATCTTCGCTGTCGACCAGGGTCTCCAAATAACCGGTAATGACCGTCAGGGGCGTGCGCAATTCGTGGGAAACATTCGCGACAAAATCGCGTTGCATTTGCTCCAGACGCCGCATCCGGGAAATATCGGTCGCTAACAGCAACCGCTGTTTTTTACCATAGGGCACGATGCGCGCGCCCAACAGCAGGCCATCATCAACAGGAGAAGGAAATTCCACCCGGTCACTCTCGCGCAGAGTGCGTGGATTCAGAAACGCCACAAATACGGGATGTCGAAGCAAATGGGTAATCGGCAAGCCTACATCCCGCCCTGGAGACAAACCCAGCAGGGTTTGAGAGGCGCTGTTGCACCACACCATCCGATCATCTTCCGCCAGCACGACCGCTGCATCGGGCAAAGCCGCAGTCGCCTGCTGAAATTGCTGCAACAGACGGCTGAGCTTGCGTTTGCGTTTGCGGCTCTGTCGGCGCAGGCGGGCCGTATGCGCCGCGATTTCCTGCCAGACCGGGCTGGCCCACGGCGGAGTGGCGGCTGGATCGCCGTTGAGCCAACGATCCAGTTGATATAACTGCCAAAGCTGCCAGGTCAAGCCACTCAGCGCCGCCAGCAACAGACATAACATTAACTGACTGGTCATCCAGCCCAGCAATCCAGCGCCCGCAAAGATCAGCGCCAGCCGCTGGCACAAGTTCCACCAGGATTTGGACAAGACGCTAAACCCGAGTGGAAAACCGGTAACCCGCGCCGCGCACGGTTTGGATCAGGGCATCATAACCCTGTGGCTCCAGCACCTTGCGCAACCGGCGAATATGCACATCTACTGTGCGTTCCTCGACATAGACGTTGCTGCCCCAAACCCGGTCCAGCAACTGGCCGCGACTGTAGACCCGTTCCGGGTGCGACATGAAAAACTCCAGCAACCGGTATTCCGTCGGTCCCATCTCCAGTAACGATTCACCGGCGCTGACTCGATGACTGGCCAGATCCAGCGATAAACCATTAGCGCGCAAAATTTCATCCTCGGCAGCCGGACCGCCCCGGCGCAACACCGCCCGGATGCGCGCCACCATCTCGCGCGGCGAGAAAGGTTTGGTCACATAATCATCCGCGCCGCTTTCCAGGCCCTGCACCTTGTCTTCTTCCTCAGCGCGGGCCGTCAACATAATGATGGGTAATTCCCGGGTCAGGTCATCCTTTTTTAACCGGCGCGCGTAATCAATACCGCTGATACCGGGCAGCATCCAGTCCAGCAGAATCAAATCCGGCAGTCGCTCGGCGATGCTGGCCTGCGCCTGTCGCGCGTCTGCGGCTTCCTCCACTTCATAACCAGCATTGGCCAGTGCAAACACGACCATTTCCCGGATCGGCTGCTCATCTTCCACGATTAAAATGCGTTTTGTGTTCATGCGCCCTCTTGAATTCGC
>JAGRHM010000147.1:4511-5390 GCA_020445005.1 Candidatus Competibacteraceae bacterium
GTATTTAAGGCAATTTGATGACAGGAAAGTGACAAGACACACAGCAAACCAATTTTCATAGCCAATCGCTATGAGGTCATTTGGAGGATTCAATTTCCATAATGAATCCGCTTCGCTTAAGCTCTCAGCCATGTTAACCCACGGCATTTCGCCATTCACCCAAGAGGAGTTACTCCATGAGCGTTCTGGTTGCCCAACAAGCCCCTGATTTCACCGCCGCCGCCGTCATGCCCGATGGTTCGATCAAGGAGAATTTCAAGCTCTCCGATCTGCGCGGCAAATATGTCGTGTTGTTCTTCTATCCCCTGGACTTCACTTTTGTCTGCCCATCGGAAATCATCGCCCATGATCATCGCATCGCCAAGTTCAAGGAACTGGGCGTGGAAGTGGTGGGCGTCTCCATCGACTCGCAGTATTCGCATTATGCCTGGCGCAATACGCCGGTTAACAGGGGCGGCATTGGCCCGGTGCAGTTTCCGCTGGTCGCCGATGTCAAGCATGAGATCACCCAGGCTTATGGCATCGAGCATCCCGCCGGGGTGGCGATGCGCGGCTCGTTCCTGATCGACAAAGCCGGCGTGGTGCAGGCGCAGATCGTCAACAACCTGCCGCTGGGCCGCGAAGTGGATGAAATGGTGCGTCTGGTCGAAGCCCTGCAATTCAACGAGCAGTATGGCGAAGTCTGCCCGGCGGGCTGGAAGAAAGGCGACAAGGGAATGAAACCGACGGCTGAAGGCGTAGCGGCCTACCTGGCCGAGAATTCTGCGGCGCTGTAAGAACCTGTATAAAAATGCCCCTCTCCCCTTGGGAGAGGGGTTAGGAGTGAGGTAGTACCCGCACGCCAGCGCCCGGCCTGGACGCTTGCGTTCCGGCATTGCC
>JAGRHM010000148.1 GCA_020445005.1 Candidatus Competibacteraceae bacterium
TGAAGGCGTTCCGTCAGGTGCGGCGACACTTCACGCAAAGGCGTATCCGGCGCAACGTCTGGTATGCCGAGCCATTCGCGAGCAGTGTCATTTAATAATTGAACCTGAGCGGCGGCATCGACCACCACGATGCCGTTTTGCAAGTGGCGAATGATTCCCTGATTCAGTTCGGCGATTTCCAATAATTCCCACGTTCGCTGCCGAGCCAGCGCCTCGCCGCGCCGCGCGCGCTCCGCCAGAGCGTGCGTCAGACCGGCCGCGATGAACAGCATGGAGCCCAGCACCCCTAGGCGTACCCAGTCGTCGCTGGCATTGCCGAGGTACTGCCAGAAGCCGGTCCAGGAATCGGGTCCGCGTCCCATACGCGCCAGCGCCTCAGCTGCTTGCCAGCGATCCACCAACCAGGAAGCAGTCAACAGAAAAAAACCCAGCGCGGCGCCCAATAGAGCTGAAATGAGCGGAAGCAGAATGGCGCTGGCCGCAACCGCCGCGATCAGCAGGCTATTCAGACTACTCGACAAACCGCCCGAGGCGCTGCTCATCACGGTCAGCGCCGCCAGGTCGACCAGCATCTGCAGATGGGCCTGCACGGATAAGTGTGGGCGTCGCCAGTAGCTGCCGGCGATAGCGATGACCGCCAGCGTCATGTAAATCGCGGCGGCGCCCAGGAACAGGCGCGGCTCCTGTTTACCGAATAAGCGATTTTGTTCATCCAGCGCGAACGCCGCTAGCAACAGCGCGGCCAGAACCAGCCGGTAGATATTGGTAGCGCGGAACACCCGCCACAGACGGCGGCGGTCCATGAAACGGTCGGTGTATAAATCGATAGATGGATTGGATAAGGTCATAATGAAATAGCGCGTAGCGACGACTCTCCGATAAAGTAACGATACGATAGCTATTCTAATCGCTACAGGTCGGCGATGAATTGATTTTCGTTAGTCTTGCCTTAGCGGGTCAACAATCTTGCAATCAAGATTATGGAGATTGGGGTTTTTCAGGATACAATGCGAACTTCAACACAAGAGGGGGATGTACTCCATCATGAACCTGCACGAATACCAAGCAAAAGAACTTCTCCAGCAATTTGGCGTGGCGATTCCCAAGGGCATCAAGGTCACTTCCCAACAGGAAGCGATCGAAGCCGCCAAGCAGGTGCGCGAAGGCGGACCCTGGGTCGTCAAGGCTCAGGTCCACGCCGGCGGTCGCGGCAAGGCGGGCGGCGTCAAATTTGTTCGCACTATTCAGGACGTAGAGGAAGTATCCGGTCGCCTGCTGGGCTCGACCCTGGTGACCAAGCAGACCGGCGCGGAAGGCGTCAAGGTTCACCAACTGCTGATCCAGGACGGCGTGGACATCGCCAAGGAATATTATCTGAGCTGTTTGGTGGATCGCAGCAAGAAGCGCGTCATCCTGATCGGTTCCTCGGAAGGCGGTATGGATATTGAGGAAGTCGCCGCCAAGACCCCAGAGAAAATTCTGACTCTGACGGTCGATCCCGCTGCTGGCATCCAACCCTATCAGGCCCGTGATCTAGGCTTCAAGATGGGCATGGGCAAAAAGGAAGTGGATCAACTGATCAAGGTCGTCAGCGGCGTTTACAGCCTGTTTGTCCAGAAAGATTGCAGCATGGTCGAGATCAACCCGTTGATCGTGACCGCCGATGGCCAGGTCATGGCGCTGGACGCCAAGGTCAGTCTGGATGACAACGCCCTGTATCGGCATAAAGATACTGCGGAAATGCGCGATCCGACCCAGGAAGACGAACGTGAGCACATCGCCCACGAAATCGGCCTGAACTACGTCGCCCTGGATGGCAGCATTGGTTGCATGGTCAACGGCGCTGGTCTCGCCATGGCGACGATGGATACCATCAAGTATTTCGGCGGCGATCCCGCCAACTTCCTCGACGTGGGCGGCAGTTCCAACCCGAAGAAAGTCGTGGCGGCGTTCAAACTGATCCTTAAAGACCCCGCCGTAAAGGTCATTCTTATCAACATTTTCGGCGGTATTACCCGCTGCGACGATATCGCCAAGGGTATTCTCGAAGCGATGAGTCAGATGGACGTGCCGGTACCCATCGTAGTGCGGCTCAAAGGAACGAACGAAAAAGAAGGGCTGGCCTTGTTGGAGGGCACGAAGCTGACTCCCGCGCAGACCCTTGAAGATGGCGCGACAATCGCCGCCAAGCTGGGAGG
>JAGRHM010000149.1 GCA_020445005.1 Candidatus Competibacteraceae bacterium
CAACTTGGCGTTCCTTTCCCTTCAATCTGAATCATCCCGGCGGTTTCGTGGAAGAATTCCTTCAGCAGCTCACTAACGGTCTGGCCGTAGGAGGCATCTACGCGCTCATCGCCTTGGGCTACACGATGGTCTATGGCGTACTCAAGCTCATCAACTTTGCCCACGGTGATTTGTTTACCTACGGCGCTTATCTGGGCCTGACGCTGCTGATCTCCCTGGCGTTGACGGATCGCCTGGGTTTTTTCATGGGCGTGCTGGTTCTGGCGCTGATGGTCATGGGTTTGGTTGCGGTGCTGGGGGCTATTCTGGAACGGGCGGCTTATCGTCCCCTGCGTGGATCGCCGCGCTTGTCTGCCGTGGTCTCGGCTCTGGGCGCGTCGATCTTTCTGCAAAACACCCTGATGCTGATTTACGGGGCGCGTTTTCAGGTCTATCCCGATAACATTTTGCCCGTCGCTTCCCTTGATCTGTTCGGGTTGCAGGTTCCGTTGATGCGGGTGCTGATTGTGCTGGCGTCGGTGGTAATGATGGTGGCTTTATATCTGTTTATCCAGAAGACGAAGATTGGTACGGCGATTCGGGCGGCGGCGATTGATCAGGGCGCGGCGCGCCTTATGGGAATTGATGTCAACCGGGTTATTTTGCTGGTGTTTCTGCTCGGCCCGGCGCTGGGCGGCGCAGCGGGATTAATGGTCGGTTTGTACTATGGACAAATCAACTTCACGATGGGCTGGGTTTACGGCATGAAGGCGTTTACCGCCGCGATCCTTGGCGGGATTGGCAACATTCCCGGCGCGATGGTGGGCGGACTGTTGCTGGGGGTGGTGGAAGCGATGGGGGCGGCTTATTTGTCGATTGCCTGGAAAGATGCGATTGCTTTTTGCGTGCTGATTTTGATTTTAATTGTGCGACCGACCGGGTTGTTGGGCGAACGGGTGGCGGACAAGGTTTAAGTTTTAAGGTTTAAGGTTTAAGGTTTAAAAATTGGATGATAACAGGAAGAATAATGGGTCGTTTTACCTCATTTGCTAATGCGCTGTTCATTGCTTTGATGGCTGCGGCCCCGCTGTTTCTGAATGCCTATTATGTGGACGTACTGAACAGCATCGGACTGTATGCCTTGCTGGCGCTCAGTCTCAACCTGATTCTGGGCGAGGCAGGATTGTTCAATATGGGTCACGCGGCGTTTTATGCAATGGGGGCCTATACGGCGGCCATTCTAAATACCCGTTACCAAATTCCCATTCTGTGGACGTTGCCATTAAGCGGTTTCGTGGCCGGACTATTTGCATTGGCAATAGCGCGACCGGTAGTTCATCTGCGCGGTGATTACCTGCTCATCGTGACGATCGGCATTGGTGAAATTGTCCGTATCGCTTTGGTCAATGATGTCTTTGGCATTACCGGCGGCGCAAATGGCGTCTTTGGCATCAGTCGCCCTAACCTGTTCGGTTTCATCATTCGCCAGCCGCAGCATTTCTATTATCTGATCTGGGGATTCGTGGCGCTGAGTATTTTTCTGTTCCTGCGTTTGAAAAAATCGCGGTTTGGCCGGGCGCTCAACTATTTGCGAGAGGATGAAATCGCCGCAGAGGGGAGTGGCGTTAATACGGATTATTACAAGCTGGCGGTTTTTGGTCTTGGCGCAGCCTGGGCCGGCATGGCCGGAACACTGTTTGCTGCGAAGATGACGATTATTTCCCCGGAGTCGTTCAGCTTTTGGGAATCAGTAGTGCTGTTCATGATTGTCATTCTGGGTGGAGCCGGCAATATGGCGGGTGTGCTGCTGGCCTCATTTCTGGTGATCGGGTTGCCGGAGTTGTTCCGGGAATTCTCCAGCGCCCGGATGCTGGTATTTGGCCTGGTGATGATAGTGATGATGGTGGTTCGTCCGCAGGGGTTGTTGCCGGCAAGAGGTCGGTGATCATGGACCTGCTCGCCCTGCATCATCTGACTAAAACCTTCGGCGGTCTGACGGCGGTCAAGGACGTATCCTTTACTGTCCACCAGGGCGCGGTCGTTGGGCTGATCGGTCCCAATGGCGCGGGCAAGACCACAGTATTTAACCTGATTACCGGTCAATATCGACCCGATCAGGGTGAAATGAGCTTCGCTGGCGTCCGGCTGAATGATTTACGCACCCATCGCATCATCGCCCTAGGCATTGCCCGCACCTTTCAGAACATCCGCCTGTTTCAACAATTAACCGTTCTGGAGAATGTGCTGGCGGGTTGCCATTACCGAATGCACGGCGGGATTCTCGACGCGATGTTGCACCTACCTGTTCAGCAGCGTGAAGAGCAGGCGGCGATGGAGCAGGCCTTGCGGGAACTGGAATTCGTCGGGCTGGACCGGCAGGCGTCTACCGTGGCGAAGAATCTGGCTTACGGCGACCAGCGGCGTTTGGAAATCGCTCGGGCGCTGGCGACGCAACCGCGTCTGCTGATTCTGGACGAGCCAGCGGGCGGCATGAATGAGCAGGAAACCGCAGCGCTGATTGGATTGATTGGACGCATTCAGGCGCGGGACATCACCATCCTGCTGATCGAGCATGACATGCGCCTGGTGATGCGCGCCTGTGAAAAGCTGGTCGTGCTGGAATATGGCGGCAAGATCGCTGAAGGGCCGCCGGATCAGGTGCGCTGTGATCCCAGGGTAATTGAGGCGTATCTGGGCGCTGACGATGAGACGTGATTCAGGGATGATAAGCGTCCATCAACGGGATGGGTTGCCGACAACAGCAACCCATCTTGTTCCATTGGATAACGAGTGCATTCGAGCGAGCGATAGCTACTTCTCTCCGCGCACGTCGAACTCCACCTTCCAGGTCTCTGCGCCGGTGCGTGATACAGCTTCCAGACGCAGTGTGCCAACCTCGGTCACGGCGGCATGGAGGCGTACCGGCACCACGTCGCCCGGTTGCCGGTCCTCAGCGGGGAGATTGGCCTCGATTTCCTCCAGTTCCTCCAGTTCCTCCGGCACCCACTGCTCCAGCACCGTACCGACCTGATCAACGCGCCGCACGGAAGAACCAAAGAAGCGAAAGCGCACCGGCTCGCCCACTACCAGTCCGACCTCCTGCGGCGGCAATTCCGCTTGCGTTCCTTCCTCCATGCCGAACGGCGCAATGCACAGCCCCTGGTTCGGTGGCTCCATACCCGGTACGGCTGGCATTGCGCTTTCCACACCGACGTAAAAGGACTTGGCAGTGCCGCCACGAATTCGCACCCCGCGCCCGCGCCGCACGTAGCCGTAATAGGCCGCGCCGCGCGCCACCGC
>JAGRHM010000150.1 GCA_020445005.1 Candidatus Competibacteraceae bacterium
TCAAAAGTCGATGCAACGTCCGGCTTTTTCCCAATCGCCGTAGCGAGTGGGCTCAGGTCCCTTGGGGCCGCCGTATTCCTTGGGTTTTGCTGGAGGAGGGTTATCCTGGGGAGGATCAGGGGTAACGGAAGGCTGTGGAGGTAACTTGGATTGATCGTTCTTGTTCATAGCAGCTCTTTGCTGGAAGATGGAATGGCGGTGGTCAGCCATCCTGGCCCCATCCGCCGACGGGACCATCGAAGACGGGCGTCGTGCGCGGGCTCCGGTTTTTAACATGATTGAATTAAGGTTATTATGCCGTTCGTTGGTTCCGAACGCAATGAACTCGGAAATCATTCAGAAAATCGCGCCAAAGTGACGACTTGCCCGATTTTCACTGCTCTTGAGATGCTTTCCAGCAAGGAGTAGTTTACTTGGCGTCTGACCACCTTTTCCCAATCCGGTAACGCATCGAGTTCTCGCTATGTCGCAAGCCAAACCTCTGCTCTTTATTGAAAATCCGCGCCAGGACCCGGACAAGAAACCGGCTCGCGAGCGCGTTCTCGAATTTAAGGAAATTTACGGGCAATTCGATGCCTCATCGGCTGCTGTCCAGGCCGGTCGCTGCCTGCATTGCGGCAACCCTTATTGTGAGTGGAAATGCCCGGTTCATAACTACATCCCCAACTGGTTGCAACTGATTGCCGAGGGCAATCTATTTGAGGCCGCTGAACTCTCGCATCGCACCAACTCGCTGCCGGAAATGTGTGGCCGGGTTTGCCCACAGGATCGGCTGTGCGAAGGTGATTGCACCCTGAACGATGGTTTTGGCGCGGTCACCATCGGCTCGATTGAAAAATACATCACCGACGAAGCCTTGAAAGCCGGTTGGCGACCAGATATGTCCCAGGTTACACCGACCGGCAAGCGCGTCGCCATTATCGGCGCGGGACCAGCGGGACTGGGTTGCGCTGACATTCTGGTCCGTAACGGCGTCAAACCCGTGATATTCGATCGCTATCCGCAAATCGGCGGCCTGCTGACCTTCGGTATCCCGCCATTCAAGTTGGAAAAAGAGGTGGTGCAAACCCGCCGCGAAATCATGGAGGAAATGGGTGTCGAGTTTGTCTTGAATACCGAGATTGGCCGTGACCTGCCGTTTCAGCGATTGCTCGTCGAATACGACGCCGTATTTCTCGGCATGGGGACGTACACCTATATGAAAGGCGGTTTCCCCGGCGAGGATCTGCCGGGCGTCCATGAGGCGCTACCTTATCTAATCGCTAACATCAACCGTGTGCTAGGGCTGGAAAAAACGCCTGGTGAATTCATCGACATGCAGGGCCAGCGCGTAGTGGTGCTGGGCGGCGGCGACACCGCAATGGATTGCAACCGCACTGCTATTCGCCAGGGCGCGGCCAGCGTCACCTGCGCCTATCGCCGCGATGAGGCCAACATGCCAGGTTCCCGCCGCGAAGTCGCCAACGCTAAGGAGGAGGGGGTGCGCTTTCTGTGGAATCGCCAACCGCTGGAAATTGTTGGCAACGGACGAGTAGAAGGGGTCAAAGTATGCGCCACGCGGCTGGGCGCGCCCGACGCCAAAGGCCGGCGCGCGCCGGAAATCCTCCCCGGCTCCGAGGAAGTGCTACTGGCGGATCGGGTAATCATCGCCTTTGGCTTCCAGCCCAATCCCGCGCCGTGGTTCAGCGAATTCGGCATCGCAGTGGACTTGCGCGGCCGGGTGCAGGCCTCGCCCAAGGGACGATTCAAGTTCCAGACCCGTAACCCCAAGGTCTTTGCCGGCGGCGACATGGTGCGTGGTTCCGACTTGGTAGTGACCGCTGTATTTGAGGGTCGGGAAGCGGCGGAGGGCATTCTTGATTATCTGGAGGTATGAACATCCTCTTGAAAGACGCCAAGAATCGGGCAGGGTTCGGTCGGTTGGCCATGGGTGCAATCGGCGATGCGCTCGACCAGCACCCGGCGCATGGCCTGCAAATCGGCAATGCGCGCATCCAGGTCAGCCACCTTGATTTCGGCCAGAGCGCGCGCCTGATCCCGATCCCGGAACGTGTCCAAAGCAAGCAGTTGTGCAATCTCATCCAGCGTGAAACCTAGCCGCTGCGCCCGACGAATAAAGCACAGTCGATTAGAGTCAGCGTTTGAATAGCGGCGAATCGTCCCGTAAGGGCGCTCAGGCGTCGTCAGCAAGCCGCGCCGCTGGTAGTAACGCACAGTCTCAACGTGGACTCCAGCGGCTTTGGCCAATTCGCCCACCGTCAGCATAGCGGATTTTTTCATGCTTGACTCCGTACTCGGGTACGGAGCTAAAAATAGCACCATCCATCTTTATTGACGAGGAGGATGCTGCGATGAACACTTTCGACCATGCTGGCAACCACGCGCATCACGGCGCTCACGCCCCTGATCACCTTTCAACTCTCGTGACTCGGCGCTTCTTCGTGGAAGGATTGAAGGATGATCTACAAGCATCAACCATCCTGGATATTCTGACTCCGCAATCCGGTGTACATCATGTCAGGCTTGATCCCAGACATCATTGGGCTTGTGTTGACTACGATAATACGACTATCGATGTTGAAACAGTGATCGAGACGCTGAGAAATGCGGGCCATCCCCCACGACAATGCTTTTGGGATCGACTGAAATACGGTTGGTGGCGCTATCTGGATGAAAATGCGCGCATTAACGCCAAAAGCGTCAACAGCCCCTGCTGCAGTAATCCGGCAGCGCTCCACGCGCAACGTCAGCGGCGCTAATAAGGATCGGCACCTTTCCGCCCGCCGTCCTCTTGCGCAGCGGGCGCAAGTATTTCATTCCTTTAAGGAGCGTCAATCATGTTGAAGCCAATTGCTCTATTCGCTGTCCTGCTCAACTTCGTGATCCTGAGCACCCAAGCGGCTGAATCTCCTACATTCGCTGCATTTATGAAACAAGCCGGACATATTCATGGCATCGCGGTTAACCCTGATGAACCTTCGCAATTGTACCTGGCGACGCATCGCGGGTTGTATCGGGTTACACCTGATGGAAAAGCGATCAAGATCTCTGACGCGAACCACGATTTCATGGGGTTTGCCATGCATCCCACGGAACCGCAGCAACTCTATGGCAGCGGCCATCCGGTAGGCGGCGGTAATCTGGGGTTCATCGCATCCAGCGATGGCGGGAAAACCTGGCGGCAATTGTCGCCTGGCGTCAAAGGGCCAGTGGATTTCCACACCATGGCGCTCAGCAAGGCGGAACCCAAGGTCATTTATGGACTGCATGGGGGCATCCAAGTCAGCCGGGACGGTGGCCAAACCTGGACTATCGCCGGTCCGGCGCCGGGAAAAGTGATCGATCTCGCCGCATCCGCCACGGACGCACAGACCTTGTACGCTGGAACTGTCGATGGCGTATTGGAAAGCAAGGATGGCGGCCGTTCGTGGCAACCGGCTTATCTGATCACCCGTCCAGCGCCGCTGGTGGAGACGGGCCAAGATGACGCTCTCTATGTTTTCATGATCGAGGTCGGTTTACTCAAACGTCAGGGCCATGACTGGACCCGTCTGGCCAGCGCCCGCGATTTCGGCGAGCGTTACTTCACGCATCTGGCGATCGATCCCCACGATGCGAAACGGCTTTATGCGACAACCAGCACCGGAGAGCTACTGGCCAGCACCGACGGTGGCCAGCATTGGCAGCCCTTCGCGCAGAATTTGTAAAAAGACATGAACGCCTTTGACTATTCCTGCAAACGCGACCATCACGCCGCTCACGCCCACGACCATCCGGCGACTCATCCCGCAAAACCGGTACCCAAGACGCCGAATCCATCACCAGGGGCGATCTACACCTGCCCCATGCACCCCGAGGTGCGTCAGAAAGGGCCGGGCAGTTGCCCGAAATGCGGTATGGCTCTGGAGCCGGAGCGCGCGCCCATCCCGGCCACCAAAATTGAGTATACCTGTCCCATGCATCCGGAGATCGTTCGGGACCAGCCCGGCGATTGCCCCAAATGCGGCATGGCTCTGGAACCCCGGACGGTGACGCTTGAAGAGGAGGAAAATTCGGAACTCAGGGATATGACCCGACGCTTCTGGATGAGTGTGCTATTGACCGTGCCGCTGGTGATCGTGGCCATGGGCAAAATGATCCCCGGCGCATCGTTCGCGTGGCTGGGTTCTTCGCACGCCCTAGCCTGGCTGGAGCTGGCTTTGGCCACGCCGGTCGTACTGTGGGGCGGCTGGCCCTTCTTCGCCCGGGGTTGGCGGTCCCTGGTCAATCGCAGCCTGAACATGTTTACGCTGATCGGTCTGGGCGTGGGAGTGGCGTCTATTTACAGCCTCATCGCGGTACTGTTCCCGACCTTGTTCCCCGCTTCGTTTCGCGACGCGCATGGCGAGGTCGCCGTGTATTTCGAG
>JAGRHM010000151.1 GCA_020445005.1 Candidatus Competibacteraceae bacterium
AGGCCACAGGTTCGAATCCTGTCCGGGGCGCCAATTGCTTGTACTGTGAACCGCATGAAGGTCGCCGTTTGGAATCGCCGAGATTGCGATAGCCAAAGTAAATCGTGTCACCACAATCTATTCGGACGATATTCCATTGGAGAAATGAAATGTTGCATGTCTATGGTTGTCCCGGTACGCGCTCCAATCGCGTCGTCTGGGCGTTGGAGGAGGTCGGCGCGATTTATGAATATCACCTCGTCAATTTGTTGGCCGGCGAGGGCCGCAAGCCTGATTACCTGGCGATCAATCCGGGGGGTAAAGTGCCAACCCTGGTTGATGGCGAGTTGATTCTGAGCGAGTCGGCGGCGATTTGCACCTATATCGGCGATTGTTTCCCAGCCAGTGGTCTGACGCCGCCCCCTGGTTCCGTGGAACGCGCACTTTATAACCAGTGGTGCTTTTTCATCCTGAGCGAACTGGAACAGCCGTTGTGGACGATGACTAAACATCGGTTCGCCCTGTCTGAAAAGCATCGCGTCCCGGCGATCTTTGCGACGGCCCACTGGGAATGGAGCATTGCCGCCCAGGTACTGGCGACCGGGTTAGGCGAGCGGGCGTTTCTGGTGGGGGAGTGTTTCACAGCGGCGGACCTTCTGGCGGCGCAGACGCTGGCTTGGGCGCGCGCGTTTGAAATCCCGTTCGGTCATGCGACGCTGGAGACCTATGCAGATCGGTTACTGGAACGACCGGCCAGGGCGCAGGCGGTCGAACGAGAGCAGGGAATTGCCCCGCTGGTGGAGTGACGGAAGTTCATTATGGTCTATGAAACCCATACCCTGGTGCGGGCCTGGCGCGTCTCTTTCGAGGACTGAACGGCGCTGGCCATGTGTGGTCGCTTCATCCAATCTACGCACGCTGACCAGTTGGCCAAACGGTTCAACCTGCTGGCGATGCCAGACCTGACGCCGCGCTATAATATCGCGCCGAGCCAGCCCGTTCTGGCTCTCCGCATGACCGAACCAGGGCAGCGGGAAGCTATGTCGTTGCGCTGGGGCCTGATTCCCGCCTGGTCGTCCGAACCGCGCACAGCGTACAGCACCATCAACGCCCGCGCCGAGACCGTGGCCGAGAAGCCGACCTATCGCCAGGCGTTTCGGCAACGGCGCTGTCTGATTCCCGCCGATGGCTTCTATGAATGGCGTAACGTTGGCTCGCGCAAGCAACCCTATTGCATCGCCCCGGTCAATGGCCGGCCGCTGGCCTTCGCCGGCTTGTGGGATCGCTGGGAGCGGGACGGGCAGGTTGTGGAGTCCTGCACGATCCTGGTGACCCAGGCCAATGCCCTAATCGCCCGGATTCATGACCGGATGCCGGTGATTCTCGATCCCAAGGACGAAGCCGCCTGGCTCGATCCGACGATCACCGATCCCGCTGTCCTGAAGCCGCTGCTGGCTCCTTGTCCCGTGGAGTGGTTGCGGGTCTGGTCAGTGAGCACCGCAGTCAATACTACTCGCCATGATGGGCCGGAACTCATGGCGCCGTTGCAAGTCGGTTTGGACCTTTAAGCTATCCGGCCTCGCTGCCTCACGCGCGATCAAAACTGTCATGCCCTGTCTATTGCACCGGAAAATCGAAATATGTGTCCGGGAAGGGTTCCATGGCGAGGGTAAAATGCCACCATTCCTGGGCATAGGGTTGAAAGCCATGCTTCTCCATCAAGGTGCGCAACAACAGGCGGTGTGCTCGTTGTGATGGGGTTACGGCGGCGCTGTCTGGCCAGGATTCAGGGCCAAACCAGTCGAAAGGCGTGCCCATATCCAGTTCTGTTGCGTCGTCAAGGGCGTTCAGTGGCGCGAGAGTCAAGTCTACTGTGCTGCCTCGGCTATGACTGGACTTTTCAGCGATGTAGCCCTCCTTGAACAGATCAAGTTTTGCCACGTCGGGATAAAATGCTGCTTTCATCCGCGTGTCGTTAACATCGCGCGCCCATCGCACGAAATGTTCCACTGCCTGTTGTGGTCGGTAGGCGTCGAACAGTTTGAGGCCCAAACCGAACAGCGCTAACTCCTGCTGAACCCGCTCAAGGGCTTTGGCTGCGGGTTGGGTCAGGATCGCCCGAGGAGCTTGATAACCATTAATCCGTTCGCCAACGAAATTATGGGCGCTGAAGTAGCGTAGATCGATCTTGATCGTGGGAATGGCCTGCTGAACGTCGACAAAGCCGTCCGGTAGGCCATGAGCAATAGGTTCGGCTAAGACGATCGTGATCCAACAGACGGATAAGGCCCAGGCGCGGGTTAAAGAAGCAGGCATGGTGATGACCCTTTTCCAAGAAGCAGTATGAAATTGAAAAGGAGTGTAGCCTGGATAGAGTGCGGAATCCGGGAAGGCCCTGGATTTTGGCCTGACGGCTTGCATCCAGGCTACGGGGTTTTTGCACAGGCTCTCACGAACCCCCTGATCCGTGTTGTAAGCACAGGTACTGCCAGACCACGCTGGCGGCGGCAAGGGCCGTAATTTCGGCGACGTCGTAGGCCGGAGCGACCTCGACCAGGTCCATGCCTTTGAAATCAAGTCCGCCCAGGCGTTTTAGGATCGCCATCACCTGCCAGGTGAACAAGCCTCCAATCTCAGGCGTACCAGTTCCAGGCGCCTGTCCCGGATCAATGGCGTCAATGTCGAAGGAAAGGTAAGCCGGGCCTGCCCCCAGGGTCGCGAGCACTCGATCGGCGACTGCTGGCGGACCTATGGTATGGACTTCCTCGGCGCTGACGATGCATACGCCTTGGGCTAACGTCCACTCGTAAACTGCGCGCGTGACCGGCGACCGGATGCCGATCTGAATCATCCGCCGGGGATCGACCAGCCCCTCGGTGATCGCGTGGTAGAACACCGAGCCGTGCGCGAGCGGCTGACCGAAATTATCCGGCCAGGTATCGACATGGGCGTCGAAATGCACCATTCCCAGTGGCCCGCATCGCTGCGCCAGCGCCCGCAACAGCGCCAAGGTGATGGTGTGGTCACCACCGAGGGCGACGAGATGAGAGCATTCCGCCGCTTGTTGCTCAATCAAAGCGAGGGAGCGGGGAATATCGCCGAGCGCCAGCGTGAAATCCCCGACATCAGCTAACCCCAGCTTTGGCGGATCGCGCCAGTTCGCTGGATTATCGCCGTCGACCAGCATGCGGCTGGCGTGGCGCACTGCCAGCGGCCCGGCGCGCGCGCCAGCTCGGTTCGTAGTCCCGATATCAAACGGCACGCCGGCCACCCAAAACCGCGCCGCCAATGGTTCGAGGGTAGCGCCGAGAAAGGTCGGCGGAATGGCAAAGGTGGGCGTTAAAGTCATACCGTTCGCAGCTCCAGCACAAAAGGCAACATCATATCGGTCAGTGCGTTTCGCATATTATCAGCTTTGTATTCCGCCGTTCTTTCGTCATAAAAACGTCATCGTATAAGTCTCGACTTCATCCTGTCGCGCCCTTACCATCAAACGTCATTACTCACTTCATATCCCATTTGGTAAGAGGAGTCCCCTGTGTTTCCGACACCTACCCGCCTGTTTCTGACTCGGGGGATCGGCGTTCACCGCCACACCCTGACCGCTTTCGAGTTAGCGTTGCGTGATGCGGACATCGAACAGCAGAATCTGGTTTATGTCTCATCGATCCTGCCGCCGGGCTGCGAACTGGTGACCCGTGAGATCGGAGTAGCCGCCCTGAAACCGGGTGACATCACCTTCTGCGTGATGGCGCGAATCGAAACCAACGAACCTGGACGCCACATTCACGCCAGCATTGGCCTTGCCCGACCGGCAGATCCCGAGACCTACGGCTACATTTCCGAGCACCACGGTTTTGGCCAACTGGCTGAACAAAGCGGTGACCATGCGGAAGACCTTGCAGCCAGCATGCTGGCCAGCACCCTGGGCGTGGACCTCGACCCAGAAGTCGCCTGGAACGAACGCAAGCACATCTACGAACACAGCCATTTAATCATTAACAGTTCGTCACTGACCGCCGCCACTGAAGGCGATCCAGAGGGCCGTTGGACCTGTGCAGTCTGCGCAGCCGTGTTCCTGTTTTCTTGAGACGCGGGTACTGAAGACGCACCGAGGATGTTTTAAAATTTCGGCAGCGATGGTCCAAATTCAAAACCAAAGGTTGATGTTAAAAATGTCCGACTTTGACCAACGGGCGGCAACGTGGGACGCCGACCCCATCAAACACGAACGGGCGCAGGCCGTGGCCCGTGCGATCCGCCAACAAATTCCGCTCTCACCGACGTGGCGAGCGCTGGAGTACGGTTGCGGAACCGGCCTGCTCAGTTTTGCTCTGCACAATGATATGGGTGACATTACCCTGGCGGATGCTTCGCCGGGCATGTTGGCGGTGCTGGAGGCTAAGATCGCAGCAGCGGGTTGGACTCACCTGCATCCAGTGGCATTGGACTTGACGCGCGATCCCCTCCCGGTGGAACGCTATGACCTGATTTACACGCTGATGACCCTGCATCATGTCGCCGATACCGGCCGGTTGTTGCGGGATTTCCAGACCTTGTTGCATCCGGGGGGTGCACTGGCCATTGCTGATCTGGACGCGGAAGATGGCTCGTTTCATGGTCCCGGTTTCACCGGGCATTGTGGCTTTGAACGAGCCACTTTGGAAAAACAATTGCGGGCAACGGGTTTTGACGAAGTGACCTTCTCGACGTGCTACGTGATGTGCAAGGCGACGACGCAGGGGATGCGTGAGTATCCACTGTTTTTAGCGGTCGCCGCGCGGCCTGCTGCGTCGCATTAGCCATCGGCAAACAGAGGATCGGGCATAAGCGGCAAGGGCGGTGATGCCTAACGAACCCCCGCCACGGGACGCATCTGGGTATCGCATACGCCGCCGACTGTGACTTTTTGCAGCGAGCCTCGCGCCTGACACTGTTCCCCACGATCATGAATGCGGCAGGTTAACGCCAATGGCGTCCCGGCGTTCAGCCAGG
>JAGRHM010000152.1:0-1735 GCA_020445005.1 Candidatus Competibacteraceae bacterium
GTCGCTGAACAGGCGGCGCGCGAAGTCAGTGAAGGCGTTTCACAGCGCAATATCGCCCGGGGTCTGGAAATGAACCGCGACGATTTGCTCAAGGAAATCGAAAGCCAGGTCAACCGCCAGAGCCAGGAAGCGCTGGTTATGGCCACCGGTTCGCCGGAGTTCAAGCAACAACTGGTGCAGATGGTGCGTTCCGGCATGCAACCGGTTATCGAAACCATTGCCCGGGAAACCTCAGAACGCTCTGTTCAGCAGGCAACGGCTAATTTGGCCCAGGGCGGTGGAGCGGCCGAATCGCGCGCCACTCTTGCGCTGATCGTGGGCATTGTTGCGATTCTGGTTTCTGGCGCTGCAATCGTCGGTTCGCTTCTCAAGTTATTCTGACGGCCTGAGCCGTTTATCCTCTTCCCCAACTCCTCTCCCGCCAGCGGGGCGAGGGGAGTTTAATGGAATCCGCCATGCCTCGCGCCCTGTCCTATGTACTTGGTTTGCTGTTGCTGATTGGATGGGGTGGCTTGCCGCTGCTGCAACCTATTCAACCGGCGTTCGCTGATCCAGCAATTTACAGCGCGCGCGATCGCATTCACCCGGTTTTTGCCCGCAATGGTCTGGTCGTCAGCCAGGAAGCGCTGGCCAGCGCAGTTGGTCTGACCATTCTCAAGCAGGGCGGCAACGCTGTCGATGCGGCGGTGGCGGTGGGCTTCGCGCTGGCGGTGACCCTGCCTGAGGCGGGTAATCTCGGCGGCGGCGGCTTTATGCTGATTTACAACGCGGCGCGCCGCAAGAGCGAGGCGCTGGATTTCCGGGAAACTGCCCCGGCGGCGGCAACCCGGGACCATTATCTGAATGAACAGGGCGCCGTCGATGAGCAACGGATTCGCTTCAGCCACCAGGCGGCTGGCGTACCAGGCACAGTCGCCGGACTGGCCCTAGCGCATGAACGGCACGGACGACTGCCGTGGCGGCGATTGCTTGAACCGGCAATTCGTTTGGCTGAACAGGGCTTCCCAGTCAGTACCGACCTGTCCCGGTCGCTCCAAGAAGTTCGGCCGCGGCTGGAGCATTGGCCAGCCAGTTCGAAAATCTTCTTGAAGAGGGATGGCGCTGCCTATCAGCCCGGCGAAAAACTGGTGCAAAAGGATTTAGCCCGATCGCTCCGGTGTATTGCCGTACAGGGCTCCAAAGCCTTCTATGAAGGCGAGATCGCCCGGAAACTGATCGCCGATATGGCGGCGCATGATGGTCTGACTACCCTGGACGACTTGAAAAATTACCGGGCAGTGGTGCGCGAACCGGTGCGCGGGCGCTATCGGGATTATGAGATCGTATCGATGCCGCCACCCAGTTCCGGCGGCGTCCACCTGGTCCAGATGCTCAATATGTTGGAAACCTGGCCGCTGGCGGAACTGGGGTCTAACAGCGCCGCAACCATTCATCGTCTGGCCGAAGCCATGAAACGGGCTTACGCTGACCGCAGCGAATATCTGGGCGATCCGGATTTTGTCCAGATCCCCGTCGCCGGTTTGACGGCGAAAGCCTATGCGCGAGAGTTGGTCAAGCACATTGACTTGGAGCATGCGCAATCGTCTATCGCGATCAAGCCGGGTCAACCGCAGCGCTATGAAAGCGAACAAACGACCCATTACTCCGTGGTGGATCGCCAGGGCAACGCGGTGGCTGTGACCTATACCCTGAATTTCGGTTACGGCTCCGGAATTGTTGCGGCGGAAACCGGCAT
>JAGRHM010000152.1:1785-3562 GCA_020445005.1 Candidatus Competibacteraceae bacterium
TACGGACTGCTGGGCGGCGACGCTAACGCGGTCGGTCCCGGCAAGCGCCCGCTGAGTTCAATGACCCCAACTCTGGTCTTCAAGGACGGACAACCGATGCTGATCACGGGCAGCCCCGGCGGTAGCCGTATCATTACGACCGTACTGCAGATTGTGTTGAATGTGATCGATCACCAAATGAACATCGCCGAGGCGACCAGCGCACCGCGCGTTCATCATCAGTGGCTGCCGGATGAACTGCGAGTCGAGGAGGGACTGAGTCCGGACACCGTGCGCCTGCTGGAAGCGATGGGGCATCGCGTCATGGTGAAGGATGCGATGGGCAGTACGCAAAGCATCGTCCGTGGATCCGAAGGTTGGTATGGCTTTTCCGATACGCGGCGACCGGGTGGGTTAGCGGTTGGCTATTAACGACGTAAACGGTGTTAAACCCGTTCGTTTACTCCATTCCACGCGGCGGGTTTACGCCATCCGCGCATCCAATCCAGTACTTCTCCAGCCGGCATCGGTCGGGCGATCGCATAGCCCTGAGCATGGTCACAGCCGAGTTCCAGTAAGCGCGCTCCATGTTCCACGCTCGCCACCCCTTCGGCAATAACATCCAGCTTGAAAGCGCTGGATAAACCGATGATGCCGCGCACAATAGCCAGATCGCCAGGATCGAACAGCATGTCGCGGATGAAGCTACGGTCGATTTTTAAAATTTGCGCCGGCAGGTGCTTCAGGTACGTCAACGAGGAGTAGCCGGTGCCAAAATCATCGATAGCGAATCGGACGCCCAGTTCCCGACACTCCGAAATGATGTGGAAGACCCGCTGGGTTTCATCCAGCGCCGTCGTTTCCAGCACCTCGATCTCCAGCCAGTTGGAGCGAACGTAGGAATAATGAGCCAGCAGGGATTGAATCTGGGTAGCGAAATCCGGTTGTTGCAAATGGCGCGCTGACAGATTCACGCTGACCGGCAGGACTAATCCGGCGCCGTGCCAAGTCGCCATCTGCCGGATCGCAGTCTCCAGCACCCAGCTACTGAAATTCATAGAGAAATCAGAGTCTTCTACTGCGCCGATGAACGCCGCGGGCGGCAGGACGCCCTGTTCGGGGTGACGCCAGCGCGCCAGCGCTTCGACGCCGATAACTCGTCCCTGGCGCATATCTACTTTGGGCTGAAAATAAAGACAAAATTCGCCATCTAGCCAGCCTCGGCGAATCCGGCCCAGCAGTTCCCGATGAATCCGCGCCCGCCGATCCCGCTCCGCATCGAACAGGTGATAGCGATTACGTCCCCCTTGCTTGGCCCGGTACATGGCCTGATCGGCATGGCGGATCAGAGTATCCGGGTCAGCGCCGTCGTTAGGAAAAAACGTGTCTCCGATGCTTGCCGAAACAGTCGCCGCCACGGTGCTCAAGGCAAAGGGCGCTCAAAAAAAAAAAAAAAATCGTCCAATGACTTGCTCACCTTCCTCAAGACTATTAAGATTGTTGAGTAGTAAGACAAATTCGTCGCCGCCCAAGCGCGCGACGGTGTCGCCGCCGCGCATGTTTTGCTGGAAACGTTGCGCAACCTGGACGAGTAGCTCATCGCCAGCGGCATGACCCCAACGGTCGTTAATCGGCTTAAAACCGTCCAGATCCAGATAACAGATGGCCAGAACATGATGATCCCGTTGCGCCTTGGCCAGCGATAAACGCAGGCGATCCGCCAGCAGCGCCCGATTGGGCAACCCAGTCAGCGGGTCATAATAGGCCATGCGCTCCAGACGTTGCTGACTTTCCTTCA
>JAGRHM010000153.1 GCA_020445005.1 Candidatus Competibacteraceae bacterium
ACGAAACCGGCCCCGATGCCCTGAATGGGGTGGGGGCCGCGCTGACCGCCGCTCAGCACCGGCGAGGCTTTCGGCTCGACCGCCAGGACTTTCAGATGCGGGAAAGTTTCCTTTAATACTTCCGCGCAACCGGTGATGTGGCCGCCGGTGCCAACGCCAGTGACCATGAAATCCAGTCCTTCCGGAAAGTCCGCGAGAATTTCCCGGGCCGTGGTGCGCCGATGGATCTCCACGTTGGCGGGATTCTCGAATTGCTGCGGCATCCAGGCGTTCGGCGTACTTTCCAACAATTCCTGCGCCTTCTCAATCGCGCCCGGCATGCCCTTTTCCTTGGGTGTCAGCACCAGCTCCGCGCCCAGCGCCGCCAAATAGCGTCGCCGCTCCAGCGACATCGATTCGGGCATGGTGAGCATTAGTTTGTAGCCTTTGGCGGCGGCGACCATGGCTAACCCGATGCCGGTGTTGCCGGAGGTGGGTTCGATGATGACCATGCCCGGCTTAAGCAGGCCGCGCTGCTCGGCGTCTTCGATCATGGCCAGGCCGATGCGATCCTTGATGCTGCCGCCGGGATTGGCCCGTTCCAGCTTCATCCAGACCTCCACCGGACGGTCGGCGAACAACCGGTTAAGGCGAACATGAGGCGTGTTGCCGATCGTTTCAAGAATGTTCTGTGCCTTCATCAGTAAAATCCTCCAGCCAGGGAATGAATGTGCAAAAAATCATGAATCACGGTTCGCGGAACGCCGCGACCGGGCCTGCGCCTGTTAAACTTATTCGCTATCAGCGTTGTCCCTGCTTAACCATAGCAGAAGCAGACACCCAAACATAAAGAATAATGAAGCATTTTTTTATAATAAATGGCAATATAACGCTCTGTTGCCGCCTGCATTGCAAGGAGACTCCGCATGACCGAAGGCCGCTTTCGTGGCACTGAACGCTACGTTGCTACTGACGATCTGATGATGGCGGTCAATGCCGCTGTAACCCTGGGCCGGCCCTTGTTGGTAAAGGGCGAGCCGGGCACCGGCAAGACTCAGTTGGCCGAGGAAGTCGCCCGTGCCCTGGATCGACCTTTCATCCAGTGGCATATCAAGTCCACGGTCAAAGCCCAGCAAGGGTTATACGAATACGATGCCGTTTCCCGTTTGCGCGATTCACAACTGGGCGAGGCCCGGGTGCATGACATCGGCAACTACATCGTCAAGGGTAAACTCTGGGAAGCGTTCTCCGCCGATGTACAGCCGGTGTTGCTCATTGATGAGATTGATAAAGCCGACATCGAATTTCCCAATGACCTGTTGCTGGAACTCGACCGCATGGAGTTTTACGTTTACGAGACGCGGCAGACCATCCGGGCCGTCCATCGCCCGATCATTATCATTACCAGTAACAATGAAAAAGAGTTGCCAGATGCTTTCCTGCGTCGTTGCTTTTTCCATTACATCCGCTTCCCGGATAAGGAGACGATGGAGCGAATTGTGCGGGTGCATTATCCGGATTTGAAGAAGCACTTGCTGAGTGAGGCGCTGGAGACGTTCTTCGAGATTCGCGAGGCCGGCTGGCGCATCCTGCCGGTACTGCGCCCGGGGGCCCATCCGCTGC
>JAGRHM010000154.1 GCA_020445005.1 Candidatus Competibacteraceae bacterium
ACGCCGCCCAGGAACGCGGTATTCCCGTATTCAACGCGCCATTTTCCAATACCCGCAGCGTGGCGGAGCTTGTATTGGCGGAAATCGTCCTGCTGCTGCGCGGCATCCCGCAACGTAACGCGGCCGCTCATCGCGGCGGCTGGGTGAAGACCGCCGCCGGCTCCCATGAGGCGCGCGGTAAGTGTCTGGGCATCATTGGTTACGGTCATATCGGCACCCAGGTCGGGTTACTGGCCGAGGCGCTCGGCATGCGCGTCGTATTTTATGATATAGAAACCAAGCTGACCCTTGGCAATGCGCAACCGCTGCCGTCCCTGGAGACCGTGCTGGAAATGGCCGATGTGGTGACCCTGCATGTCCCGGAAACGCCGCAAACCTACCGCATGATCGGCGCCGGGCAACTGGCGCTCATGAAGCCGGGCGCTTGCCTGATCAATGCCGCGCGAGGGACGGTGGTCGACATTGATGCCTTGACGGCGGCCCTGGAAGCGAAACAACTGGCCGGCGCGGCTGTCGACGTTTTTCCGATCGAGCCAAAGGCGAATGAGGAGGAGTTCGTTTCCTCTCTGCGCGGCTTTGATAATGTGTTGCTGACCCCGCATGTGGGCGGCAGCACCGAGGAAGCGCAACAGAATATCGGTCTGGAAGTGGCCGGCAAGCTACTCAAGTATAGTAACAACGGCTCGACCCTGAGCGCGGTCAACTTTCCGGAAGTGTCGTTGCCTGAACACCCCGGCAAACATCGACTGCTGCATATCCATCGCAACCAGCCCGGCGTGTTATCCCAAATCAACGCCATCTTTTCCGAAGAACAAATTAATATCGCCGGGCAATACCTGCAAACCAATGCCAGGATCGGTTATGTGGTGATTGATATCGACGCGCATGGGCGCGCGGAAACCCGGCAATTGCGAAAGCGACTGGAAGAAGTTGTCGGTACGCTGCGCACGCGGATTCTGTATTGAAGGAATGGGGGAAACAGGTATTGGCAATGCTGAACAGGAATGTTCGGGTGCTCAATCGCTTGCCTGAATTGCTGCTTTCTGCTTTCTACATACGGTTTCCTAATCTTGAGGGGCGTTATGTCGTTACGGGATGAATTGCTAAAAGCAGGACTGGTTTCAGCGGATAAGGCCAAAAAACAGGCATCCGATGATCGTAAGCAGGATCACCAGCGTAAAAAGAATAAAGCATTAGCGGCTGAGGATGCGGCGCGTCAAGCGGAAGCGCGTCGTCAAGCGGAGACGGAGGCAGCGCGCAAACGGGAGCGCGACCGACAACTGAATCTGGAGCGGGAGGCAGAGAAACGGCAGCGGGAGGGAGTTACTCGCGCCCGTCAACTGATTGATAGTCACCGTGTGAATGAACCGGATGCGGAAATTCCCTATAATTTTCTTGATAGTGACGGCCACTGGATTCGCTTGATCCGTGTGACGCCCACCCAGCGTAAGGGCTTGGCTATGGGGCGGTTGGCCATCGTGCGCGGTGACCGTCATGCGTTCGATTTTGCCTTGGCGCCCCGAGAAACCGCCGACAAGTTGCGCGAGTTTGCCCCGGAACGAGTAATCTTGCTGCATACAGAGAGCGAGAATCAGGAAGACGATTTTCAGGAAATTTGAACTTCTTGGGTTGATAACATGGAATCTTCAATGAACTATTCATCTGGAATGAACCGGGATCCTCATTCGGCGCGTCCTGGCGTGGACCCGGTTTCGTCCCGTCCCCCCGTTGGTCGCTCCCGTTCCCGTTCCCATTCCTGGAGCCGGCGCAGTCGATTATTGTTGTTAGTGGTTCTCACATTAGTGCTGATCGATTTCTTTACGGCGTTGCTGTTGGGAACTCAGGTTTATCGCCTCAGCCGCGAGAATCAGGGATTGCGTTCCAACCTGGCGCGAACCGAAGATGATTTGCGCAAGGCAGCGCCTGAGTTGGAGAAACTGCGGACTGATCTGGACGCTCTGGTGCGCGGCAAGTTGCCCCGCTTGCGGGAACTTAAATATGATCGGGTGTTGCCTCTCGATGACGGTTATTTAAAGAACATCACCTTTACCGAGATCATCAATCGCGATAGCCGCGCGCATGAATACAAATTGGTGGTGCAGAACAATACCCTATCCATGCTTTGGCCAGAAGTTCAATTGTTGGTGTTTAACGAACTTGGGATTCAGATAGGCCGGGCCGAGATCGGTACCCCTTATCCCGATGCGCTTAAGGCGAGTAGTTTGGGCGTTGGCGAAGTGCGTTCCTACTCCGCAACGATTCAACTCACGGACAGCAATGCTACGCCGGCTTATTTCGTGGCGCGCATTCCAAAAGAACATGCAAAAAATGCGGTGCAAGACCTTGAATTGGGAACTGGCGGGGAGTAGCTTGTTATTAGGTTTTTATATCATCATCGCATTTTTGCTGCGGCTTGACTAACGAAAGTAAAAAACCCCGCCGCAAGCGGTGGGGCTTTCAAAGACCATCCTAAAAATGCTCAATCCGCATTCGCCACCATGGCAAAGATCATAGTCG
>JAGRHM010000155.1 GCA_020445005.1 Candidatus Competibacteraceae bacterium
TGGCTCATGTTGGCCAGGAATGCGCTCTTGGCGCGATTGGCGGCCTCGGCGGCGTCCCGCGCCGTCGCCAGTTCCGCGGTGCGCTCAGCGACTAACTCTTCCAGATGCAATCGATGGCGATCCAACTCGCTTTCGATACGCCGGCGTTCGGTGATGTCCAGGATGGAAGCGGTGATGCCGGAGAGGCGTCCGGCGTCATCATAGCTGGCGCGCGCCGCGGTAATGGCGTCGAACACCCGGCCGGTTTGTGTGATATAGCGATTCTCAATCACAAAATGGTCGATGTTCCGATGCATTATTTTTTCGACCAGCAACCGGCTTGCCTCCAGGTCATCGGGATGAGTGACATCGGCGATGCCGCGCACAGCGATGAGTTCGGTCTCGGCGTACTCCATGAGTCCGCAGAACGCCTGATTAATTTGCGTGAACCGCAGATCAGGCCCACAAGTCACGATGCCCACCAGCGAAGTCTCGAAAATCGACCGGAACTGCTGCTCGCTGGCCGTCAGCTTCTCATTGGTCTGCGCCGTCTCCCGCAGAGCAGTGGCAATCCTGGCTTGACTGAGCGTGAGGATGCCCATCAGCAGGGCCAGCAACAGGCTGCCGATGCTGCCGGTGAAAGCGATCAGCCTGGATTTTTCGCTGTGCAGCCGCGCATCAAAAGCGGGAGTAGAATTCAACAACACCGACCATTGATGCCCGCCGAAATCGATGAGTTGCACCCCATGAAACGCCGAGCGGGTATCAGCAAAGTCCAGCTTTTGATCGGTGTCAAACATCAAGGTATCCGGCGACAGGGTCACGCCGTCGTAGATTTCCACGTCGAACGCCGATGTGAGACCATCGAATTCAACCGTTCCCAGAATACTGCGCATCATGTCATCCATGCGCAATGGCGAATAAGCCCAACCGACCAGGGTGGCGCGGCGTTCTTCCAAGGTATCGTGAGGCGCATTGCGTCGATAAACCGGTGTGTAGATCAGGAAACCGGCCTGGATATCGGTGTCAGTTTCCTGCACCAAGGTGACTTTGCCCGACAGAGCCGCCCGGTTTTCATCTCGCGCCCGCACCATCGCCGCATGACGCACCGGCTCAGAGAGCATGTCGTAGCTGAAGGCGCGCAGATTGCGGCCCGAAAAAGGTTCAAGGTAGATGATAGAGGTATAAAGGTCGCGCTCGCCGTCCGGGTAAATGGCGTAGTTGGGAAAGCCTTCCGCGCGCAGGGCGGCGGTGTGCGCGGCTTTCTGATCCGGCGGAACGACCACGGCAAACCCGACGCCCTGAATGCCGGGGTAACGTTCCTCCAGACGCAGCGCCTTGACATAACTGTGAAACTCCTGGCGCGAGACGTATTCCGAGGCGTCGAACAGGCCGATGACTCCACGCAACACTTGCACGTTGCCTTTAAGGCGGTATTCGATGCCATAGATGACTTTGCTCATCCAGAACTGAAATTCTGCGTCCAGCGCCTGCGCCGCATCCAGGCGGGCGTTTCGCCATAATCCATAGGTGGTCGCAAAGCCCAGGACAAGGACCAACCACGGCAATGCCAATAACAGCCGTTTTGGCGGGATGGGCTGGGTCAGCCATTGCAGGAATAATTTTGTCATCGGCTTTTTCTTTCGGGCTACGCGCCTGTCGGGTTACGCGTCGCTTATGCCCGGCCGACCACTCCTTAGATTTAATCCGATTCAGGTCTGCCGGTGCGGATTTTGTTCAGTAAAACCAGTGCTCCCGAGTAGTCGAACACATTAATATGGCGCTCCATCTCGTCCGCTGCAGGCCCCAGTGCCGCCCGCAATAACCCGGCGGATTCGCGGAACACCCCGCTGGCCTCCATATCGTCTTCCATCAACAGCGCCTCCAGCCGGGCCAACACCTCGTCGACGTGCGCCGCGTTCACCGCTACCGGTAAAACATCGCTCTCAACGGGCAGCGCCGCTTTCAGCGCCGCTATCAGGGTCCGTTGTTCAGCTTCCACCTCGGCAATGCATGGCTCAAGATCGACGTCGCCCGGTTGCTGAATCGCTTGCTCCAGGCCGACGGCCAGCGGCTGTAACCGCGTCGCTCCCAGCGTACCCGCAACGCCTTTCAGCGAATGCGCGATGCGCCGGGCGACGTCGCGGTCGCCCGCCATCCATGCCGTGCGCAGCTCGTCCAGGTCATGGTCATGGTTAGCGGTAAACAAGCGCAGTAATCGGAGGTAGCTGGCGACTTGGCCACGCACCCCGCGCAGTCCGAGAGCCAGATCAAGGCCCGGTACTTCGGCCAGGGGACGCAGCGCGTCCGCCGATTCGGTCCCCTCGCCAGCCCTCTCCCTCAACCCCTCTCCCGCCAGCGGGCGAGGGGAGTGAACGGTTGCATGATCATCGGCGGGCAACCAGTGCAACAACGTAGCGAACAGGGCGTCGGGATCGACCGGTTTGCCGACATGGTCGTTCATGCCCGCCTCCAGACAGCGCTGGCGGTCCTCAGCGAAGGCATTGGCGGTCATCGCCAAAATCGGCGTAGTCTCCCGCCCCGGCAAGCAGCGAATGGCCCGCGTCGCTTCCAGGCCGTCCATGACCGGCATCTGAATATCCATCAGAATCAGTGCGTAGTCGGTCGCCTGGGCCTTGGCGAGCGCGTCCCGCCCATCGACCGCCGTGTCCACCGCCAACTGCACCGCGCGCAGTAAATCCAGGGCGACTTCGCGGTTGATAGCGTTGTCTTCCACTAACAGCACCCGCGCCCCGGCGTAGCGCTGCCGCAGGGTGCTCTCGGCATCCAGGACGAACGCCGCCAAATCGGGGGTCAGCCGCCGCCCACGCTGCAGTTGCGCGGTGAACCAGAAAGTGCTGCCTTGGCCGGGTTCACTCTTCACGCCAACCTCCCCGCCCATCAGTTCCGCCAGCCGCCGGGTGATCACCAGCCCCAGCCCGGTGCCGCCGTATTGGCGGGTGGTCGAAACATCCGCCTGCTCGAAGGCGTTGAACAACCGGCTCTGCTGCTCACGCGTCAGGCCGACCCCGGTATCCTGGACTTCAAAACAGACCGTTAGCCGTTCGCCTTCTTCGGCCTGTAGGCGGGCGCGCAAGGTGATCCCGCCCTGAGCGGTGAATTTGACCGCGTTGCTGGCGTAGTTGAGCAACGCCTGACGCAACCGGGTGGCGTCGCCACACAGCCATGGCGGCACGGCGCTTTCATCGATCGTAATCGTCAATCCTTTTTCTTTGGCGGCATCGGCGATCAGCGAGCGAACATGGTCAAGCAGCGCCGAGAGATGAAAGTCCATAGACTCCAGCTTCAGTTTGCCGGCTTCAATCTTGGAAAAGTCCAGAATGCCGTTGATCAGCGCCAACAGATGACGGGCGGCCGTGGCAATCTTATTGAGCCGTTCCGCGTGCGTGGGTGGAACGTGGTCGCGCCGCAGCAGGTGCGTCAGTCCGAGAATGACGTTCAGCGGCGTGCGGATTTCGTGGCTCATGTT
>JAGRHM010000156.1 GCA_020445005.1 Candidatus Competibacteraceae bacterium
AACGCGCAGGTGCTGATTAACTGTACCGAGGCGTTGCCGGCTGGCTTCGAGCATTACGAACGAATCGTCGAATTGGTGGACTCAAAAACGGAGGTGTTGGCTAAATCGCGCGAGCGGTTTCGCCAGTACCGGGACCAGGGCTTCGCGCCGGAAACGCACAAGCTTTAGGTTTTAAGCGATTTCAATCCTGAAATTTCAATGATCCGCCGTGGCGTTCTCATCATCCTGCTGTTGAATCTGCTGGGTTTGCTTTCGGCGTGGCCGACCCACGCCGATCCAGCGTTGCCCGCCGACCCCGTCAAAGTTACGGAAGAGCAGAGCGCACGTCGACAGACGTTGCTACAGGACCGGCAAATCATCGAGAACACCCGCCTGGACTTGGAAAGCCGCATCGCTGATCTGCCCCGGCAACTGGAAGCCTTGCAGCCCGATGAGATCAATGAATCCATTGTCGAACAGACCCAGGTCGATGTGAAATCCGCCCGCTTGCGTCTGGAAAGCATCATGGGCGATCTGGATAACGCGGATCGTCGCATCAAGGAATTGCGTAAAGATATCAGCGAACTGGAAGCTCGCGAGCAGCTCTTGAAAAATCCGGCTAAGGACATAGTCGAGGGGGTTGCTGACCGCGCTGCGCAACTGGAGCGTACTCAACAGTTATTGAGTCAGCAACGTACTGAGTTGGATCTGGAGACCTTGAATCTGACCAATCTGCAAAAGCAGGTTGAAGTCGCCAAGCTGCGTTTGAATATCGCGCAACAATGGCAGGAACGGGTTGAGCAGGTTTTTCTTCTGCGTCAGGAGCAAAGCCGGCAGGATGCGCAGACTGAACTGATATCCCGCTTGCAAAACGATCTTAATATCTTGCATGACCGTGCTGCCGCCCTCAAAAAATATCTTTCGCAAGGACAAGGTGCTTTGTCCTTGGAAATGTGGCGACGCCAAACGACCGAACTTCAGACGGTTGAAGAAAAAATTAATCTACTAAATCTGGATCGCCATTTGGCGGAAACCGCTACGGCGCTGGCGCGAATGAATGATTTGTTGCAAAACCCGACTGCGCAAGTCGGCGATCTACAACAAGGTATTGAGGAAAATAATAAGATAATTAAAGATCTTAGTCGTTCCTTGGAGTTGTTGCAACGGAAGAATACTGTTTACCAGCAGCAGCTTCAGGTGATCGAACGTCGCGAGGTTTCAGGAACATCCAGTCGCCACTTGCGCGATGAGGAGTTGAAACTGGTGACCCAGTTACTGACCGAGTTGGATCAACGGATCGGCCAAACCCAGGGTGCACTGGCGCAAGCTCATTCCATCGCGGCCCAGTTGGATAACTACTATGATAAACAGCTTCGGAAGGATTTATTGACCCGCCAACCCTATCCGGGAACCGTCGAAGCGTGGCGTCAACTTGTGCAGGAATTGGCGACCGCTCCCCGGATTCTCGGTTATCAAGTGCGCCTCAGCGTTGAAACCGCATTAAGAAATCTGTTGGATACGACGACTTTTCGATGGTTGGGTTTGGTCACGTTGGAAGCTGGATTGATCTGGCTGTTGTGGATGGCCCGCAGCCGTCTGCGCCGGGCCATGCGGCGTTTCGCGACCCCGGAAGCGGGTAGCAGTTTCGTGCGGCAATGGATCGGCAATATCCTGGTGCTGCTCTGGGCGAATCTGCTGGGCATTGGAGTTGCCGCGGCGCTGGTGACGCTACTGTGGGTGGTTGAGGTTCCGCAACCTGGATTGGGCATTCTGATGACGCTGGCCTTGCTCTGGGTCGGCATCAAGTTGCCAACCACGTTAGCATGGTTATTTCTGGTCTCGCCGCGCTTGCCGGAAGAGCGGCGATATCCCTCCCTTTATCAGCAATTATTCTGGACCTTGATCTGTGGCAGCTTAGTCATCGCATTCGTTATTCTGGCTCACTTGAGCGACTTGCCGGACAGCGTCGTCAATACTCTGGATCATTTGCTGATGCTGTATGGGTTTTGGGCGGTCGCGCCCGTCTTGCGCATCCGGCGATTAATCATGGATCGGCTCAGTGCCGACTATGGAGAACGCTTCTGGTTTGTGGTGTTGCGCTACAGCAGCCTGTTAATGCCTTTATCGCTGCTGGGCGCTGCGGTGCTAGGGTTGCTTGGTTATTTGCAACTGGCCTGGCTGATTGCCGGCTATCTGCTGATTTTTGTTGTGGTTCTGATCGGTTGGCTGGTGGCGCGCAGCCTGTTGAAAGACGTGGTGGTGGCGTTGAAAAACTTTGCAGTCACACATTCAGGCTATGGTCTATTGTGGACTCAAGATGTAATTACGCCGCTGCACCGGATCGCTAACCTGTTGCTCTTTATAGGGGCGTGGGTGACGCTGTTTCGCGCATACGGCTGGACAGGCGAGTCGGCAGTCATCGTGTCGATCTGGTCTTTTCTGGAGCGGCCGCTATTCACGCTGGGCGCGGCGGAAATCACAGCTTGGCGCATTCTGGTTACAGCGACGACTCTGGCGGCAGTCATCTGGCTCGGTCAATGGAGTCGGGCCATCAGTTACCGCTGGATCTTGTCGCACCTCAGTGATCTGGGGGTGCGCCACAGCCTGTCCGTTTTTACCCAGTACACGGTGGTGCTCATCGGGGTGCTGATTATTTTGCGCATCGTGGGCATCGACCTGACCACGCTGGCGGTGTTCGCCGGCGCGGTAGGCGTCGGGATCGGGCTGGGGATGCAGAATCTGGCCAATAATTTCGTCAGCGGTTTGCTGCTGCTGATCGAGCGACCGCTGAGCAGCGGGGATATTGTTCAGGTAGGCAATCACCTGGGCGAGGTCACCAGCATCGGGATGCGTTCCTTGACCGTGCAGACGTTTGATAACGAGTCGGTCATCATTCCCAATGCGGATGTGATCAGTAATGCATTCATTAATTGGACCCACGGCGACCGGGTGATCCGCACCATCCTGTGGGTGGGCGTCAGCTACGACGCTGACCCACACCACGCGCAGACGCTCATCGAGCAGGTGTTGCGGGACCATGCAGCGATCCTTGACGATCCGGAGCCACAGGCGTTGCTATGGGATTTTGCCGATTCCTCGGTCAAATTTCGCGTTCAGTACTATATCGATATTAGCCGGCACAGCTTGTTGACGATTCACCATGAAGTGCTGTTCGATATCTGGGACCGGTTCAATGCGGCGGGCATCCGTATTCCGTACCCGCAGCGCGATCTGTACATCAAAGCCTGGCCACCGGAAACTGACGAGTTAACCGGGCCGGCGATGACAGGCACAAGCCTGCCTTTTGCGGCGGGTGTTGGGAAACTCAACAAGTAGTTGAATTGATAGGCGAGTTTTTCTTATAAAACCTGCTTCAAAAATGTCTGCGCCCGTGGTTCCCGGGGGGCGGTGAAAAATTCGGCGGGCGGCGCGTCTTCCAGCACCTTGCCGGCATCCATGAACAATACCCGTTGCGCGACTTCGCGGGCAAACCCCATTTCGTGGGTCACCACCGCCATGGTCATGCCCTCCCTGGCCAGTTGTTTCATCACATCCAGCACTTCGCCCACCATCTCCGGGTCCAGGGCGCTGGTCGGCTCGTCGAACAGCATGACTTTAGGGTCCATGGCCAGGGCGCGGGCGATGGCCACCCGCTGTTGCTGGCCACCGGACAGGCGGGATGGGTATTCACTGGCTTTTTCGGCGATGCCGACTTTGGTCAACAGCGCGATGGCTTTCTCCTCGGCCTCCGCCGCTTTGCGCTTGCGCACCACCCGCTGCGCCAAGGTCACATTCTCCAGCACGGTCTTGTGCGGAAACAGGTTGAAGTGCTGGAACACCA
>JAGRHM010000157.1 GCA_020445005.1 Candidatus Competibacteraceae bacterium
CCTATTTCGCCCAACAACTGCGCGAAATGAACGTCGCCGCTTGGCGCGCGGCCCATCGGCGGCTGTACGAACACCTGTGCGCGAGCACGCCGAACCGGGACGCGCCCACCCTCGAAGATCTCCAGCCGCTCTATCAGGCCGTGGCCCACGGCTGTCTGGCGGGAATGCAACAGGCGGCGTGCGACGACGTTTACCGCGACCGCATCCTGCGGCGCAACGAATTCTACAGCATCAAAAAACTCGGTGCGCTCGGTTCGGATTTGGGCGCTGTCACCTGCTTTTTTGAACCACCCTGGCGGTGCGTCTCGCCCGCGCTCTCGGAACCGGCTCAAGCGTGGCTGCTGAATGAAGCCTCGTTCTGCTTGCGCGCCTTAGGTCGGCTGACCGAAGCCCTCGAACCAATGCGGGCTGGGCTGGAAATGGGCGTCAGGCAAGAGAATTGGAAGAGTGCCGCCCGCCGCGCCAACAACCTGAGCGGGCTGGAATTGACGCTAGGCGAAGTGACCGATGCGTTGGCGGTCAGCGCGCAGTCCGTGACCCACGCCGACCGCAGCGGTAAAGACGACTGGGAGAACTATATCCGAACACGCACGACCCACGCCGATGTCTTGCACCAGGCAGGCCGCCGGGCCGAGGCGAAGGCGCTGTTCCGCGAGGCCGAGCGGATGCAGGCCGAACAGCAGCCCCACGACCCGCTGCTCTATTCGGTGCAAGGCTTCCAGTATGGCGACCTGCTGCTCGCCGTCGCCGAGCGCGCCGCGTGGCGAACCATTCTTCCCGCGCCCGCCAGGAGCGGGGTCAGGGGCGAAGATCTCGCCGAAATCTGCCGCGCTGTCTCCGAGCGTGCGGCGCGGACGCTCAAGATAGCTGAACAAAATCACTGGCTCCTCGACATCGCCCTCGGTCACCTCACCTCGGGCCGCGCCGCGCTTTACGAAGCGATCCTGACCGCCGCCGACGTTCACCGTGCCCGGTCCGACGTGGAACAGGCTGTGGCCGGCCTCCGCCGCGCTGGCCAACAAGAATTCACTGTTCGCGGCCTTCTCACCCATGCTTGGCTACGGTGTCTCTTCAGCACGCGCACCGGCCCCAACAGCGCCCAGGCCGATCTCGACGAAGCCTGGGAGATCGCCGAACGCGGCCCGATGCGCCTGTTCCTGGCCGACATCCACCTGCATCGCGCCCGGCTGTTCCACGCTGCAACGCCGTACCCGTGGGGCAGCCCGCAGGCCGATCTCACCGCTGCCCGCGCGCTGATTGAACACTGCGGCTACGGGCGGCGCTTGGAAGAACTGGAAGACGCCGAGGCCGTCATCGGCCGCGCGAGAATCTGAGCCGGGACAGGCCCCGCTTCTTGTCGACCGATTCAAGGTGGAAACCTGGCCGGGCCAGTTTTAAGGAGAGCCACCGCGTTGGCCAGGCGTTGCTGTTCCTCCAATGGCAACCCGTCCGGATCAAAGCGCCAGCGCTGATGCTGGCCCGCCATGTCAGCCATACCCGGTGTTTCCCACGCGCCGATCCGGCGTAGCCAGCATTCCAGAGTTTCGCCCTGAGGACGGGAACCTCGCTGAAGGGCAAGTTGCTCCAGCACCTGATAAAAGGGCGATTCTGCGCCGGGTCGGATGATCATCGCAGGCGGGTTTTTGACGGGTAACCGGCGTATGCGCTGACGACGGAGCAAGCGCCAGAACAGGATGACCGCCAGCAGTCCCGCCAATCCCCAGAGCCAGCGATTATCTTCTTCATCGCCGGTGGCTTCCCGCCAGCGCCAGCGACTGAACTGGTGGCTCAGCCAGTCCCACAGATCGCCAAGACCCTGATACCAGGGCGCGCGTTTTTCCTCGAAACTCATCCAGTCTGGCGGCGTCGCGTCGAAATCCTGCCAATGTCCGTCCAGCCAAGCCAGCGCCCAGGCGTGGGCATGGCGGCGGCGGGCGACGTAGGCTTCTTCCAAGGAACTGTATTCGGAGACGGAGAAGCCGATGGCGTAGCGGGCCGGAATGCCGGCGGCCCGTAACAGCAGCACGGCGGCGGTGGCGAAGTATTCGCAATGCCCGGCGCGTTTGTGCAACAAAAAAGTTTCCAGGGCGGTCAGGCCCGGCGTCGGGGCAGGCAAATCGAGACTGTAGCGAAATTGACCGAGCAGGAAAGCGCGTATTTTAGCGGCGGCGACCGCGGGAGGCTGGCCGGTTAACCCCAACTCATCCGCCAGGCGTTGCAGAGTGACCTGTTCTCGGCGGGGCAGGGTGAGATCGAATTCCCCGCTCTTTTCTCCCACCGGACTTTCTGGTTCATATTCAACCCGGTAATCGACCAGTCCCGGCCCTTCGCTGGCCTTAAGCGCGCCCAGACTGCTGAGTTGCAGTTCACCCGCCGGCAACTGTTTCAGCCGCCAGGCGTTCGCCGGCAACGGTAACATGCCGGCACCTTGGCGCAGCTCCAGATTGATGGACAAATGGCGGGATGCCCTTTCCGGTGCTGCGCTCAGCCGCCACTCCCGCCCGTCGCCCTGGGGCGCAAGGCGAGTGAAATGAACGCCTTTGGCCAGCCATACGCCATCGAAATAGCTGTTATAGCTGGCGGCGCGCAGTAACCAGGGTCCCCGGTCTCCGGACATGGGTTTGAGGCGTAGAACCACCCGATCCGATAACTTCAACTCGCCAATGTCGCCCAGCGACGTGCTGCTGCGGTAGGGATCGAAATCCACCAGCCAGTCCTGAAACCACTCGGTAAAGCGGTCTTCCATGTCCAACTGCAACCGGTGCAGACTGAAACTCAGCGGCCAGGCGGCGAGACAGGCGGCCAGACTCAGCGCCACCACCAGCGGCCAGCGATAACGTCGGGGCCGCGCAGCAATCAGGAGCCAGAACAGCAACGGTCCCGCGCCGAGCAAGTACCCCGGTTGCGCCGTGACGCTGGCCGCCAGCAGGCAGACGACGAAATAGGACAACTCCAGTTTGAGTAGTCGCCCGGCCAGCTCGCTTCGCGAACGACGCAGGGAGTAGAACAGATGCCCCAATCGGAAAGTTCCAGCGGTGGAATAGCGCTGGATCGCCAGCGGCGGGAACAGCAGCAAGGGGAACCAACTGGCCAGGGTGTAAAGATGCGTCGCCAGCGGCGGCTGGTTGAGATAGCGGGTGAACAACAGCATCAGCGCCCCGACCCAGAGCAGGGCCGTGAGGTCGATCACCCGCGCTAATGCCTTATCATCCAGCGCCCAGCGCCAGTGTACGCGCGGCGCCAGTTCCAGAATCAGCGCCATCGGCAAAGCCAGTGGCCACAGTTCAGTGCGCCAGCCCCAGAACAGCAGGGCAGCGGCCAGCAGACCGGATGGAAGGGTCAGGGTCATGGCTTCATGTCAGCCTTGCTAATTCCGTCGCCAGCGTTTCCGCCGTCACCACGCGGATGCCTGATTCGGGCGGCGTTGCCAGCGGACCAATGACCAGCGCCACAATTTCCACGCCCTGTCCCCGCAACAAATTCAGCAACTGCCGCCGCTCCTCATCCCAGTTCAACAGCACGCAGACGCAGGCGCTCAACTCCGGCGCGTGACCGGCAACCATAGAAAATAGTTGGGAAAACGCCTGATCCCGGCGTGGCGTTGCGCACGCTAGAATTTCCAGCAACTGTTCGGTCTGACCCAGACCGCGTCCAGCGGTAAAGCAGTAGGCCCGGTCGCCGACGAACAACAAATCCAGCAGCGCCTCCGGGCCGCGTTCAGCGGTCGCGATTGAGGCGGCGGCGGATACGGCGGTTTCAAAGCACGCGTCATCCACGCCGGCGGCAAAGCTGTCCAGCAGCAGGCCGTAGCGCACAAAAAACTCATCCTGAAATTCCTTAACAATCGGTTCGCCGCGCTTGGCGAAGCTGCGCCAGTGGATGCGGCGCGGCGGATCGCCCGGACGGTACTCGCGTAAACCAACAAATTCATCCTCTTCGCCGACCGATTGCGCCAGATTCACCCCGCCGCGCTGATAGCGCCGTCCGTCGTGAAAGTGGAGCGGGGGAACCGGATAGCGGCGTGGTAGGACCAGCAGCCGGTCAGCCAGCGGTTGGTGGAACAGGCGTTTCCAGAGTCCCAGCGGGTCCGGTCGTCCAAAGCTTAACGTGGCGAACTCCAGCCGGCCCCGGCGCAGGGGCGTGAGCGTCAATTCCGCTTCAGTCGTCGCCCCCGGCGGCAGAACCGGCAGCGCATGGGCGACGCTATTGGTCCCGCGCGCCCAGGTAGTCCATCGAGACCATTGGCGATAGGTGGGCAGATGTCCCAGGGTCGCGGAGAACAATGGGGCATCGCGCAACTCGTCAAACACGCTCAAATCGCGCTGTACCCGAGCGCCGGAATTGTGCAACGCCAATCGGTAGCGCAACGGTTGATTGACGGTGGCAAAGCGCGGTAGTTGACGCCGAGCGGTCACCGTCAACTGGCCAAAGCGACTGATGATGAAGGTGATAGCGAATAGAACGGTCAGTAACACGAACAACTGGTAGGTCATGCCGACCCGGGTGTTGACGCCGAACGCGCCCGCCGCGATCCAGCCGCCGAACAACCAACCGCCCAGCGGCGTTAAATGTTGCCGCAGGAAATGACCGGGACGATAGACCGCAGCATAAAGACGGAGCAGCGGATGACGCATGGCTAAACCGGCGCGGCAACCTGCCGGAGGACTTCACTTGCCACCGCTTCCGCCGTCAGGCCGCTGAATCGCGCCTGGGAATCGAGCTTCAGACGATGGGCCAGCACCGGAACCGCCAGTTCTTGCACATGATCGGGCGTAACAAAATCCAGCCCGTCGAACAAGGCCAGCGCCCGCGTGGTTTTCATCAGCGTCAGCGAGGCGCGCGGACTGGCGCCCATGGCGACGCCCGGCGCTTTGCGGGTGGCGGTGACCAGCTCCACCAGATAACGACTCACCTCGTCACTCATGCGGATCGCTGTAGCCGCATGTCGCAAGCTTTCCAGCGCCGCACGGTCCGCGCAGGCGAGCAGCGTATCCAGAGGATGTTGCTCCCGTTGCGCCGTCAACACGGCGATTTCCCCCTCCACATCGGGATAACCCAGGCCGAAACGAAGGGCGAAACGATCCATTTGCGCTTCCGGCAATGGATACGTGCCGTGGAACTCAATCGGATTCTGGGTGGCGATGACGAAAAACCATTCGCCTAACTTATGCCGCTGACCGTCCAAACTGATTTGCCGTTCGCCCATCGCTTCCAGCAAGGCAGCCTGAGTACGCGGCGAGGCGCGGTTAATTTCATCGGCCAGCAAGACCTCGGTGAACACGGGGCCGCGATGCAGGCGAAATTCCTGGCGTTGGGGATCGAAGATGGACACGCCCAACAGATCGGAAGGCAGCAAGTCTGGGGTGAACTGAATCCGCTGGAATTCCAGAGCCAGCGAGCGGGCGAAGGCTTTGGCCAGGGTGGTCTTACCGGTTCCCGGCAGGTCTTCCAGCAACACATGGCCACCGGCGACAAAAGCCGCCAGCAACCAGCGCAGCGTTCGGCGCTGGCCGATCATGACTTTTTCCAGATTATCCAGCAAAATAGTGTAAGTTGCGCGATTCATGGTGTAGGGCGTGGGCGGTAATAGTTTTATAAATTTGGCTTTTGCACTATGACTGTGCAATATCGAATATCGAATGAATGCTTCTGAGCTTAATAGGGACTTCTTTCTCCGTATCGTTACCCTATACTTATATAGGGTTAATCAAACCGCTGCCAGGGAGCGCTTTCCATCCTGGTGATCGGCGTCGATCAGTTAGGAGATTCGATGAAGGAAATCAAATCCAGGGCAAATCAGCAAGCGAAGATTGGCGCTGTTGACGTGAGGCTGGTGGGCATTGGCGCATCCGCTGGTGGGTTGGAAGCGTTGCGCGAGCTGATGGAATCGCTGCCCGACTCCAATGCCTTGTCCTATATCATCGCCCAGCATGTCTCGCCCACCCACATCAGCATGTTGATGAGCCTGCTCTCGCCGATGACAAAACTGCAAGTGAAAGACCTGGTGGACCGCCAGTCGCCTGAACCGGGCGTCGTCTACATCACCCCGCCTAACAAGGACGTTATTCTGGAGCAGGGTCAACTGCGCCTCACGGAACCCCAAGCTGCGATTGGCCCCAAGCCTTCGGTCAACCATTTCTTTCACTCCATCGCCGACGAAGTGGGAGAACAAGCCATCGGCATCATTCTCTCCGGCACGGGTTCCGATGGGGCGGCAGGCATCCGCGCCATTAAGGCGGCGGGCGGCATCACCATCGCCCAGGAACCGGAGACGGCTAAATATGACGGCATGCCCAAGGCTGCTATCCATACCGGCAATGTGGATCTCATCCTGGCCCCAAGCAAGATCGGCCCCGCCCTCGAACGCCTGCTGTCTCTGCCTCGAGGTCTGCCGCTCGACGCCGATGACGCGTCAGACACCGACGAATACACCCAGATTAGCAATCTGGTGCGGATAAACACGGCCTTCAAGCTCAATGACTACAAACCGGCCACGGTGCGGCGGCGCATCGCCCGGCGGATGAATATCGTTGGCGTCGACACGCTCAAGGCGTACATTGCATATTTGGAGGCAAATCGGGAGGAATCGCATGCCTTGATGCGTGACGCCTTTATCAGCGTGACCGCCTTCTTTCGCGATCGGGATGCTTTTTCCGTCCTGGCGCAGATGATCAAAAAGGTTGTGCAGGAACGCGAAAACAGCGAGGTCATCCGCTGCTGGGCGCCAGGCTGCGCTTCGGGCGAAGAGGTTTACAGCATCGCCATGCTGTTTGAGGAAGCCCTGCGTAACCAGGGCAAGGCGAGCTTGCAGTATATGATTTTTGCTTCCGACCTGGACGACAACGCCCTCGAACGGGCGCGAGCCGCCCTGTACCCGGTGAGCGAGCTGGAGAATGTGCCCAAATCCTTGCGTGACTCCTACATGCAGATCATGGGGGATCACTATCGCATCATCAAGGACATCCGCAATCATATCGTCTTCGCCCGGCAAAACGTCATTGAAGATCCGCCTTTCGCCCACCTGGACCTGATCAGTTGCCGCAATTTGCTGATCTACCTGAATCCACCGGTGCAGAAGCGGGTTCTGGAAATCTTCCATTACGCCCTCAATCCTGGCGGTTGGCTGTTTCTCGGTAAATCCGAAACGATCGATCAGCACAATGACCTGTTCAAAGTCGTGGACCGCCGCACCCGCCTTCACCAACGCCTGGAGGGGATACCTCACTATGTGCTACCCATCGGTGTCCGGGATCAGTCCGGAAATCAGGAAAGTGGGCGCGCCATCGCCACCAGCACCGATTTGGTCAGTATGCGCACCCTGGAGGAGTTAGCCGAGCGCTATGCGCCCCCCTCCCTGGTGGTCAATGCCGAGGACAACGTGGTGCACTTCCACGGTAATCTGAAGCCTTTGCTCAATTTCCCCAAGGGACGAGCGGATTTATATCTGTTCGAGTTGGTGGACCCCGCCCTGCGCGCCGAGTTGCGGGCGCTGGTCTACCGCTGCCGCCGTGACTTGCAACTAGCCCAGGGTAGCGCCTGGCCTATCGAGATCAATGGCCAGCGCTACACCGTAACCCCGGTGGTGAGTCCCCTGGATGTCGGCCGGAAGGCGCTGCTCCTGATCTCATTCCCGGTCACCCGCTTGGAAGAAGAAGGCAAACGGGCTGTGGTGAGCGCCACGAGCGATGAGCGGGATAACCTCATTATCAGAGAGTTGGAGCAGGAGCTGGCTAACACCCGCACCCATCTCAATGTCGTCGCGGAAGAACTGGAGACGTCTAACGAGGAACTGCAATCGCTCAATGAGGAATTGCAGTCCACCAACGAAGAGCTGCAATCCGCCAACGAAGAGCTGCAAACCGCGAACGAAGAATTGCAGTCGACGAACGAAGAGCTGCTGACGGTCAACGAGGAGCTGCAGGTCAAATCGGCGGAACTGGAAATCACCGCTAGCGACCTCATCAACGTCAAGGAAAGCCTGACTTTCCCCTTGATCGTGGTCGACGAGCAACTACGCATTACTCAGGTCAACGCGGCGTGCAGCGCCATCGTCGTCATAGACGCCCCCCTGGAGGGCAGCGCTCTCAACAGCGTGCAATGGCAGGTGGAGGTTGCTGGCTTGAACGGCCAGGTGCGTAGCGTTCTCAAGGACGGTCAACAACATCAGACCGCAGTTTGCTCCGAGAAAGGCTCCATCTACACCTTGCACATCATGCCCTATCGCCAAGAGCAAGGCGCTATTACCGGTGCTGTACTCATTTTCGAGGATATCACGGTCCAGTATGAGGCCGAGCAGGCATTGCGAGAAAGCGAAGAGCGCTTCCGGCAAGTAACTGAATCCTTGCCGCAGTTGATCTGGACCTGTGCGGCTGATGGCTCATGCGACTACCTCAGCCCACAATGGGTGCGTTACACCGGCAAAAGCGAGGCTGAGCAACTGCTGAATGACGGCTGGTTGGAGCAACTCCATCCCGACGATCGCCAGCGAACGATCAACGAATGGCAAGCCACCGCCGCACAAGGGAGTCACTTCGCTATTGAGTTTCGTATCCGCCGACACGATGGCGCCTATCGCTGGTTTCGCACGTTGGCCGTACCACTGCGCGATGAGCAAGGCAATATCGTCAAGTGGTTTGGCAGCAATACGGATATCGACGATATTAAGCAGGCTGGGGAAGCGTTGCGGGAGAGCGAGGAGAAATTTTATCAGGCCATGCTCCATGCCCCGATCGGCAAAGCCCTGGTCGCGCCGGATGGCCACTGGCTCGATGTCAATCCGGCGCTGTGCCGAATCGTCGGCTATACCGAAGCTGAACTTCTAGCGTGTGACCTTCAGTCCATCACCCATCCGAACGATCTCGATGTCGATTTGGCCTATGTTCAGCAAATGATGGCCGGTGAGATCGAAACCTATCAGATAGACAAACGCCTTCTCCATCAGGACGGGCATGTGGTCTGGACCCAGCTCAATGTTTCGTTGGTGCGCGACGGATCCGGGGCGCCATGCTACTTCATCTCCCAAATCCAGGATATCACCGAGCGCAAGCGGGCGGAAGTGGCCTTAATCGAAGCACACGCCAAGGCCGAAGCCGCCAATCGCGCAAAGTCAAATTTTCTGGCGAACATGAGCCACGAAATTCGCACGCCGATGAACGTGGTGCTGGGACTAGCGCAGTTGCTGCTGGATACCGAACTGACCTCCTATCAGCGCGATTATCTGACAAAGTTGCACCATTCGGCCCGTTCGCTGCTGGGTATCCTTAACGATATTCTTGATTACTCCAAGATTGAGGCTGGCAAACTGGATCTCGAAGCGGTTGAAATCGAGATCGCCGAGCTCCTTGAAAGCACGTCTCGTTTGTTTAGCTTGGCTGCAGAAAACAAAGGCATCGAACTGATCTTTGATATGGCCTTGGACATTCCACCGGTGTTGATCGGCGATCCCCTGCGCCTCAAGCAAATCCTCAACAATCTTCTGGGTAACGCCATCAAGTTCACCAACCAAGGCTACATCCAGGTGTCAATGAGGCAGTTACAGAAGCAGGATGACGACATGGCCTTGCAAATCTCGATCCACGACACCGGGATCGGCATGGCACCTGAACAAGTCGGCCGGCTGTTCCAAGCTTTCGAACAGGCCGACGCTTCGACCACCCGCCAGTTCGGCGGCAGTGGGCTGGGGTTAGCCATCACCAAGCAATTGGTCGAAATGATGGAAGGGAACCTTTCGGTCGAGAGCGAGCAGGGACAGGGCAGCACCTTTACGTTCACCGTGTGTCTGAAAATTCCGTTCAACCCAGCCCAGCAACACACTGCCACTGCGCTGCACAGCATGCGGACTCTGATCGTGGAGGACCACGCGGTTTCCTGCGATGTGCTGCGCAATATTCTAGCGGGCTGGTCATTCCAGGTCGATGCCGTCCACTCAGTCGAGGAGAGTTTGGCGAAGGCCGTGGACATGCACCGCAGTGGACAACCTTACGAACTGGTTCTTGTCAGTTGGAAGCTACTGGGCGTCGACGGTATTGAATTCGTTCGCCGACTTCGGGAGGAAGAGGCAAAACTATCTACAAGCATTTGTCAGACCATCGTAGTTATGGCGACTGCCTACCGGCGCCAAGGGATTCAGCAAGCAGCCCAGGATCTTCAGATCGACGCTATCCTGGAAAAGCCGGTCATACCTTCGCGGCTTTTTAATCTGGTCAATGACTTGCAATCTGGAAGTCGACAATCTGGAAGATTGGATTCTGAGTTCTCCCAATGCGACGATCTACAGGATGGCCGCGATCGTCTGCGGATGCTTCAGGGTTCCCGGCTCCTGCTGGTCGAAGACAATCTAACCAATCAACTGGTCGCGCAGGATTTGTTGAAGAAGATGGGGCTGTCTGTCACCATTGCGAATAACGGTCGCGAGGCAGTTGAACAAGCGTCGGTTCAGCGTTTCGATGTCATTCTGATGGATTTGCAGATGCCGGAAATGGATGGTCTTGAAGCGACAAAACGCCTTCGCGCTTTGCCCGAAGGTCAAACAGTGCCGATTATCGCCATGACTGCGGCGGTGATGAACGCTGATCGTGAAGCCAGCCTGTCGGTGGGCATGAACGACTTTATGACCAAACCCATTGATGTCAATAAACTAACCTCTATATTGCTGCGATGGATTCCGCCGATGACGGATGACAAGTCGCCTATTCCGTCTAAGGCAGCCCCTGGCAACGCAGGATCACCCTTTTCGGTGGCCGACCTGGATCTTGCGCAAGCAGTCATACGCCTGGGAGGGGATTGGGCGTTGCTGCGCCGTACTTTGCATAATTTCGCGCGTGACTTTGCCGACAGCGCCACCGCACTCGATGAATATCTTGCCCAGGGCCGCTGGCTGGAAGCCCGGCGTCTGGTCCATACGATCAAGGGTATGGCGCTTTCCATCGAAGCCCATCCCCTGCATGAAATCGCCGAGCAGTTTGAACAGGAACTGGAGGCGACCCAATGTCGCTCCAAAGCACGCTTTCAGGCTGTCCTGACCGAGACGCTGGCCAAGATCGCCGCCGCGCCGGAAACCGAATCGGCTGGGTTGAGTGACCCCAACAATGCGCAAATGAAGACGCTGGTCAACGAAATACAAGCTACCCTAGCGTTGTCCGGTTTCGTGGCTCCCGCCTTGATCGATGCGCTAGGCCGGCATTGCGCCCAACCGAAACAGCGCGCGCTTTTTCAGAAATTCAAAAATCAGGTGGATGTCTTCAACTACACTGCTGCCCAAGCCACGCTGATCGAACTGGCTGCCCTGAGCCAAAAGGATAGCGAAGGTTGATCCCATGTCTCCGGATGAAGAACTTCTCGCCCCGCGCCGTCGCCCCATCCTCCTGATTGTTGACGACACACCGGCGAATATTCAGATTCTCGCGCAGGGTTTGATGGATCAGTATGACATTCGAGTAGCCACCAGCGGCATCGCCGCTTTGGAACTTCTGCAAAAAGCGAACAAGCCCGATCTTCTTCTCCTCGATGTGATGATGCCGGAAATGGATGGGTACGAAGTCTGCCGGCGTATCAAGCAAGACTCGGCACTGTGGGATATTCCGGTGATCTTTGTCACGGCGAAAGGGGATAGTGTTGATCAGCAACGAGGGTTCAATCTCGGTGCTGTCGACTACATTACGAAACCCATCGAAATACCGTTAGTTCGGGCGCGAGTCGGCGTTCATGTCCGCCTGAAGCTCAAATCGGAACGTCTGGAGCAATTGGCGCTCCTGGATGGCCTGACAGATATCCCCAACCGGCGTGCGTTGGAGGAGACGCTGAAACGTGAGTGCGCGCAATCGCACCGCCACCGAGCGCCACTTTCTATCCTGATGGTCGATGTCGATCATTTCAAAGCTTTTAATGACTGCTATGGCCACGGTGCAGGTGACGAATGCTTAATACGTGTAGCGCATGCGCTCGAAAGGGGTTTACGGCGTCCGGGTGACTTTGTGGGACGCTATGGCGGAGAAGAATTTATCGTCATTCTCCCCGCCTGCGATCAGGCCGGAGCGGTTGTCATTGCAGAACATTTGCAGCAGCAAATTGCTGATTTGCATATCCCTCATGCTTGCTCGTCAGCCACAGATCATGTGACGATAAGTATCGGTCTCACGTCGAGGCAGGCCAAATCCAAGGACGCATGTTATGAAATGCTCCATGAAGCTGACCAGGCGCTGTATGCCGCCAAAGCGCAGGGTCGTAACCGGGTCAGTGTCTTGTAGGGACAGGGCTGTTAAATTCTACGGAAAGGAGAGAAGTAAATGCCTTACGAATTGCCCCGCTCCAAGGGTCTCTTGCAATACAGTGGCAAACCCGGATGGTGATATACTTCGTTCCCTTACATGAACCGGCAGTTCGGACGGCGCGGAGCAAGACCGCCGATCCCCTGACATTTTAGATGAGTGGCAGCAGCATGGCAGAAAATCGTTATCTCCTGAATACGCAATTGGCGCAGATGCTCAAGGGCGGGGTCATCATGGACGTGGTGAATGTGGAACAGGCGCAAATCGCTCAGGAAGCCGGCGCGGTCGCGGTCATGGCCCTGGAGCGGGTGCCGGCGGATAT
>JAGRHM010000158.1 GCA_020445005.1 Candidatus Competibacteraceae bacterium
CGACTTCGAGAACGCCGAGGGCAATCTGGGCGTAGCGAATGCATTGCTGGATCATTTGGCGGGCAAGTTGCCGGTGTCGCGCTGGCAACGGGATTTGACCGATTCCACCGTGTTGCGGACGCTGGGCGTGGGGCTGGCGCATACGCTAATTGCCTATCAATCCACGTTGAAGGGCCTCGGCAAACTGGAAGTCGATACAGCAGCGTTGGAAGCCGATCTAGATGCAAACTGGGAAGTGCTCGCCGAGCCGATTCAAACCGTGATGCGCCGTTATGGCATTGAGCAGCCCTATGAAAAACTCAAGGCGCTGACGCGCGGCCACCGGGTGGATCGGGAGACGCTGCGCCAATTCATCGCCGATCTAGCGCTTCCCGAGGAAGCGAAGCGGCGTTTGCTGGAACTGACTCCGGCAAACTATGTCGGCAACGCTGCCGCGCAGACACGGAAGGTATGACACTACCGTACATGACCTACATCAAGCCGTGAGGTAACCGCCATGGCCGATGACAATTTGCTTAACCCGGATTCTCTGGATGGACTGGACGACAGCCGGCGCGCTTTACTGGAGCTGCTGAACGGGATGCGGCGCACGCTTCATTTGTACACGCCGGTGGTGCGGCCGGACTTGTATGACGATCCCGAGGTGCTGGACGTGATCCGCGCCCGGGTGGTGGATCAGCCCAAGCTGCGTTTGCATCTGGTGTTGCCGCCAGCGAGGGAATGGCGCAATGATTGTCCAAGGCTGGTCCGTCTGGCCGAGCGACTCACCAGCGCCCTGTTGTTGCGCACTCCGATTCGCGGGGAAATGCCGCAGCGGCCAGAGCTGAGTCAAGCCTTTGCCATTGCCGATGAGCAAGCCTTGCTGCGCTTTCGCGATCCACGGCGTTTGCTGGGCAACTACGAACCGCATCCCGGCGAACGCATGAAAGAACTACTGGAATTGTTCCAGACGGTCTGGAGTCACGCCGAACCTGATCCCGATTTGCGCCGGCTGGGGATTTAAGTCGCAGCCAGTCCCCAGCGCTCCAGCAACCGCGCCCGGTTCAATTCCAGCCATTGCAGGGCGATGATCGGCGCGGCGGAATTAATGCGTCCGGCGTTACGTAACTCGAAGGCTTCGGCGCGGGAAACGATATGCAAGCGGATATCTTCGTGTTCCTCCGCCACGCCTTGCAGACCGCCGATCCGGGACGTATCGACCCGGCCGCAAAACAGGGTAATGCTTTCAGAAGTTCCGCCGGGACTGACCAGGTAATGACAGATGGGAATGAGGTCCAGCAGTTCACAACCGGCTTCCTCATGCGTCTCGCGCCGCGCTACCTCCTCGGTCGTTTCCTGCGGATCATCCATGATGCCGGCCACGATTTCCAACAACCACGGTCCCCCTGGGAACTCCAATGCTCCCACTCGGAACTGCTCCAGTAAAACCACTTGGTCATGATCGGGGTCGTATAAAAGAACAGCTACCGCATGGCCGCGCTCCAGACACTCGCGCGTGATTTCGGGGCTCCAGCCGCCCGCAAACAGTTCATGGCGCAGCCGGTATTTCTCCATGCGGAAGAAACCACGGTAGCTGATGGTCTTGTCCATTACGGTAAATTGATAGTTCATGTCGGGAGCGCTCATGTTGGAAGGGTTAAATCGAATCAGCAGGTATTGTAACCCGGGGTCAGCGCCATGCGGGGTTTGAACAGACTCAGGAGCAGGGGAGAGTGGCTGGCGTTGACTTTGGCGCTGGCGTTGACGGCCTGTGGCGATCCTCCAAATGCGCCCGAAACGGAAATTCGCGAGTTTGTCGCCAAGGCCCAGACCGCTGCCGAGGAACGCAACGCCCGTGAACTCCGTTCGTTGATTGCCGAGGATTATGTCGATGCTCAGGGCCATGATCATAAGGCCATCGAGCAGCTGATCCGGCTGCATGTTTTCAGGAATCAGTCGATTCACATACTGACCCGCATTCAGACCATTGAATTTCCTGAACCGGAACGGGCATTGGTGATCGTCATGGCGGCGCTGGCCGGTCGTCCAGTCGCCAGCGCAGATGAGCTGGCCGGTGTGAACGCCGATCTGTACCGGTTTAACCTGGAGCTGGTTCGGCAGGGCCGGGACGACTGGCTGGTAAAACACGCCGCTTGGGAGCGCGCACAACTAACTGATTTTTGGTAACTGAGAAACATAATGACTCTGTCACCTTCTTTTTCCCGCCGACTGGCGGTGACCGGCATGAGTTGCGCCGGTTGCGTGGCCGCAGTGGAAAACGCTCTGCGCAGCGCGCCCGGCGTTGCGACCGCTGATGTGAATTTCGCAGAACGCACCGCGCAGGTCAGCGGCGATGTCCCTCTGGCGACGCTGATTCAGGCCGTGCGCGATGCGGGTTACGATGCCTCGGAACTCCGGGACGCCGCCGCCGAAGCGGAACGCGACGCCGCTGAACAGGCGCATTACCGGCGCTTGATCCATAACACCATCGCTGCCGGCGCATTGGCTGCGCCATTGATGATCGCGGAAATGGCCGGTTGGTTGCCGGCGCTGGCGACCGCGACAGGTCAGGTATTCTGGGTCGGCGTCGGCCTGCTGACCCTGGCGGTGATGATGTACAGCGGCACCCATTTCTTCGCCGGGGCCTGGAAACAGTTTCGCCACCACAACGCCAATATGGACACCTTGATTGCCTTGGGCACCGGTTCCGCATGGCTGTATTCGATGCTGGTCGCATTGTTTCCAACCAGCGTGCCCAGCCTGGCGCAACATGCTTATTTCGAAGCGGCGGTAATGATTATCGCTTTGATTAATCTCGGTTCCGCTCTGGAAACCCGGGCGCGCGGCAAGGCGTCCGCCGCCATTCAGCGGTTGCTTGGCCTGCAACCCAAAACCGCCCGGCTGGTCGAGGGCGATCAGGAGCGGGATGTGCCGATCGAAATCCTGCAACCCGGTGCACTCATCCGGGTGCGGCCTGGCGAGAAAATCCCCGTCGATGGCGAGATCGTCAGCGGTCAGTCCACGGTGGACGAATCCATGCTGACTGGTGAACCGTTGCCGGTGACAAAACAGGCGGGCGATCCGGTCACCGGCGGCGCTTTGAATAAAGCCGGCACGTTCCTGTTCCGTGCGACCCGCGTCGGCGAGGACACGGTGCTGGCGCATATCGTCGCCAGCGTGCGCCAGGCGCAAAACAGTAAGCCGCCGATTGGCCGACTCGCCGATCGGGTTGCGTCAGTATTCGTTCCCTCGGTGCTCATTGTCGCTGTGCTGACCGCCCTGGCCTGGTTCAACTTCGGTCCCGAACCCCGGGCCGGCTATATGCTGGTCACGACCTTGACGGTGTTGATCATCGCCTGTCCCTGCGCCCTTGGGCTGGCGACGCCGATTTCCATCATGGTTGGAGTTGGCAAGGCGGCGGAACATGGCATTCTGATCCGCGATGGCGAAGCCTTGCAACGAGCGGGGCAATTGACCACCGTTGTACTGGACAAAACGGGCACGGTGACCACGGGTCGCCCGACGGTGACCGCTGTGGTCGCCGCCGCTGATTTCAGCGAGGACGAACTGTTCGCGCTGACCGTCGGGCTGGAAGCCGGTTCCGAACACCCCCTGGCTCAGGCCATTCTTGACGCCGCCCGCGAGCGCAGCCTGGTCATTCCCGCCGTGGAACGGTTCGAAGCGATTGCCGGTCACGGAGCGCAGGGCAGGGTCAACGGTCGCGCGGTGCTGGCGGGTCAGCGCCGCTGGCTGGAGGGGCAGGGGATCGATACGACCGTACTCCAGGTGGAAGCGGAGCGCCTGGCCGCTCAAGGACAGACGCCGATCTTCGTTGCCGTGGACGGGCAGGCTGCTGGCCTGGTCGCCGTGGCTGACCCACTGAAACCGGACTCCGCCGCCGCGATCGCCCGGTTGCGGCAACTCGGTCTGAACGTCGCGCTCCTGACCGGCGATCATGCGGCTACTGCCCAGGCTATCGCCGCGCAAGCCGGGATTGAGCGGGTGTACGCAGAAGTGTTGCCGACCGACAAGGCCAGTGTCATTGCCGAGTTGCAAGCGCGAGGCGAAATCGTCGGCATGGTTGGCGATGGCATCAACGATGCCCCAGCCTTGGCTCGGGCGGATGTCGGGCTGGCGATGGGCACGGGAACCGATATCGCCATTGAAAGCGCCGGCATCACCCTGGTGCGCGGTTCCCTGCACGGCATCGCCGACGCCATCGCCTTATCGCGGGCCGCGATGCGCAATATTCGGCAGAATCTGTTTGGCGCTTTCATTTACAATACCTTGGGTATTCCACTGGCGGCTGGAGTGCTTTATCCCGCAATCGGGCTATTATTGAACCCGATGCTGGCCGGCGCGGCCATGGCGCTGTCGTCTTTTACCGTCGTTAGTAACGCCAATCGGCTGCGCGGGTTTCGGCCGCCGAATCTGTCTGGAGGTAATCCACGATGACCACGCTTATTGTCAATCTGGCCGGACTGAGCCTGATCGGTCTGATCGTCTGGTGGTTCTGGGGCGCTCGCTCATGAATGCGCTGCCTCCACCGAAACCCTCCTGGCTGGGGCGCATCGGCGTGGGCCTGGCTACGATCGTCACCGTGGTCATCGGCTTTATTACGGCCTCACTGCTCTTTGCCATTTTGCTGACTGCCGGATTGATCTTTGTGGGCTTTCTGTGGTGGCAATTCCGCCGACTGATGCGCGAGGCGCAGGCCATGCAACCGCAGGATCTGGAAGGCGAATATACCGTCGAGTCCACGCGGATGATGCTGGAGGATCAGAATGCGTTCGATCGGGAGCCGCATCCTGATGCGCCGCCGCGCTGCTCCAAGCCCCGTAAAAATCGCCGCGCTTCCTGATCCCGTCACTGAGATGCGTTTTTGTAAAGCTTCTGGCGAGCTAAAAATGCCCTCTCCCCTAACTCCTCTTCCTGCGGGAGAAGGGAGTTTGACCCGACAAGCGCGGTTGCTTTATACACAATTTCCCTTGGACGCGGTCGCCAGCCTGCTGATTGCGCCTGCTCTGGCGTTACTGATCTGGGATGAGGTTCCCCGCCTGGCGCTACTGGTCTGGTTGGCGTTGCTGGAAACAACCGTGGCGATGCGTCTGGCGTTAATTCTCGCTTTCCGGCGTTGCGTCCATCCCAATGGGGAGGATGCAGGGCGCTGGATCGATCGCTACGCCTGGGTTTGCCTGGCCAGCGGACTAGGTTGGGGGGGAAGCGTGGCGCTGTTAAGCTACCCAATGGCTCTCATCCATGACGTACTGATCATTCTGGCGTTAGGCGGTATTCTGATCAGCGGGTTATTAGCGCTGACTGCGGTATTGAAGGTCTATCTCGCTCAGTCTCTGCCGCTGTCCCTGCCGCCGATCCTTTGGTTGTTATGGCAAAGCGATCCGACTTATGTCGTTCTGGGGCTTGCGGGCCTGCTGTATTTGTTGCTGGCGATAAGTCTGGCGCATTGCCATCATCAAATCCTGATGCAAGCGCTGCGGCTGGGGCTGGAAAACAGCGTGTTGTCGGAGTCCTGCCTGAAGGCCAGAGAAGAGGCGGAACAGCGCGGTCGGCGGCAGGAACGCATGGCGTCCACTTTGCAGCGACAGCAAACCTTGCTGGCGCATGCCTCGCGTCTTAACACACTCGGAGAAATGGCCTCGGGACTGGCGCATGAAATCAATCAGCCGGTAACCGCCATTACCCTGTATGCCGAAGCCAGTTTGGCGCGACTGCGCGATGGCGAGTCCGAAGTGGATGAATTGCGCGAGATGCTGGAGAAAATCGCCGCCCAGGGCGCACGGGCTGGCGCCATCATCCAGCGTATTCGCCACTTTGCCCGCTGCGACAGGCTTCAGTACGCTCCAGTGCGCATCCATGATCTGCTGGATGAAATCGCCGATTTTCTCAACCTCGAAGCCGAGCGCCACGCCATTCGCATTCGTTATGACGTCCCATCGACCTTGCCGCTGGTGTTGGCCGACGCGCTGCAGATCCAGCAGGTGATTCTCAATCTGGTGCGTAACGCCATTGACGCTATGAGCGCTGGCGCTGGCGTTGGCAAGATCGTTCTCGCCGCCCGTCTCGATCAAAAGGTGGTGGAAATCACGGTTCAGGACACGGGACCCGGTCTGGAACCGGGTATTGCTAGTCAGTTGCTCCATCCCTTTTTCACCACCAAGCCCTATGGCCTTGGGCTGGGTCTACCGATCAGCCAATCCATCGTCGAAGCGCACGGCGGTCGATTGTGGGTAACCACCAATGCTGGTCCTGGCGTGACCTTTCATTTCACCTTGCCGGTAGCAGGCAAAGCGGATCGTCCCGAAAACGCGCCCGCTATCCTGTCGGTTGAAGCGGAATAGCGAGGTCAAGTCTTGGATTTTTGGCCCTCGCTTTCCACCCTGCTCCGGTCGGCAGGGAAAAATTATGAACAATGGTTCATTAACCGAATGAACCACCCCTGGTTCGAAACCTGGCGTCGCTACGATTCCCCGGCCTTTCTCAGCCTGCTTTATATCGCCTTGGGGCTGCTCTGGCTGATGACGGATGATTTGCTTTTCGCCCTTGGGTTGAGCAGTGCTCCATCACCGTTAACCAGTCTGGTGAAAAACGCAGCAGGCGTTGTCATCAGCGGTGGTCTGCTGTATGGGTTGCTGCTGGCCCATGCCTGCCAGGCGCAGCGCGCCCGCCGTATGCATGAATATACCGAAGAGCGCTTGCGTGGCGCGCGCGATGAACTGGAAAACCGGGTCGAAAAACGCACGGCGGAGTTGCAGACGATCAACCACACCTTGGAGCGGCAAATCGCCGCCCGTGTCCAGGTCGAGATTGCTCTGCGCGACAGTGAAGAGCGGTTTCGTCAGTTGGCCGAACATGTTCGAGAGGTATTCTGGGTCTATGGCATTGCCGAAGAACGCCTTTTGTATATCAGTCCGGCCTACGAGGAAATCTGGGGACGATCCATCGCCAACCTTTACGAACGGCCTTTCGACTGGTTGGAAGCCGTTCATTCCGATGACCGGTCGCGTATCCAGGCGGCGCATATCGCCAAGGTTCAGTGGGGCTATTTCGACGAAGAATACCGAGTGGTGCGGCCGGATGGCGCGGTGCGCTGGGTGTGGGATCGCGGCTTTCCAGTGCGCGATGAGAACGGTTATATCTATCGTGTCGCTGGCCTGGCGGAAGATATTACCACCCGTAAACTGGCGGACGACCAATTACGCCGGCAACAGATCGAATTGGCGCGAACCTCGCGGCTGAGTCTGGCGGTGGAGCTGGCGTCCAATCTGGCCCATAACCTGAACCAGCCACTCGCGGCTATTGTTGCCTATACCCAGGCATGCCTGACCCTGTTGCGGCAGGATAAAACCGATCCCCGTGGAGTCACCAGCACCCTTGAGGAAGTCGTCAATCAGGGCCTGCGCGCCGGCGAGATCATCCGCCACCTGCGGGAAGTGGTGCGACGCCACACGGTTGACCAGACTGCGCTCGACCTCAATGCGCTGATTCATGCGGTCATTAGTTATGCGCAACTGGAATTGCGCCAGGCCAGGCTGAATTTGAAACTGGAGTTGGCGGAATCGTTGCCTGCCGTGCTGGCGGATGATTTGCAGATTCAGTTGGTAGTGCTGTACCTGATGCGCAATGCCATCGAGGCCATGCAGGAGTCCGATCATAAACCGCATGAATTGATGATCCAAACCAGTGTGCTCAATTCAAATACGGTGCTGGTCACGATTCGCGACACCGGCCACGGTTTCAGCGAGGAAGCTGTTGATCGCTTGTTCCAACCGTTTTTTACCACCAAACCTGGCGGTATGGGCCTGGGGCTGTCGGTCAGCCGCTCGATCATCGAAACCCAGGGCGGACAACTTTGGGCAACGCCAAATCCTGATCGTGGCGTTTCCTTCCACTTTACCCTACCGATTCCAGTGACGGCTTATCCTTTGTACGCTAGCCATGAATCCAACGCCGACCGTTTTTCTTATTGACGATGACCAGGCCATTCGCGATGCCGTGGGATTGCTGTTGCGCGCACATGGACTAGCGGTGGAAACTTTTGCCAGCGCCGTCGACTTTCTGGAATCCGACGCGATTCAACGGCCCGGTTGCCTATTGCTGGATGTGCGAATGCCCGGTATGAGCGGTCTGGACTTGCAAAAGCATCTGCGCGCGAAGAATCAGCAAGTTCCGATTATCTTCATCACCGGTCACGGCGATGTGCCGATGGCGATTCGGGCCATGAAGGCCGGCGCTTTTGACTTTGTGGAAAAACCCTTTCAGGCGGAAACGTTGTTGGGGCGGGTTCGCGATGCACTGGCGTTCGACGCCCAAGAGCGTTGCCGGCAGGCGCAGCGCGACGAAGCGGCGACGCGGATGGCCTTGTTGTCGCCACGGGAACGCGAAGTGTTGGAACGAGTGGTGGCCGGCCAATATAACAAGGTGATCGCTGCCGAACTGGACATCAGTATTTCCACTGTGGAAATTCATCGCAAGCGGGTTATGAAGAAGCTGGGGGCTGCATCGCTGTCGGATTTGATTCGGCTGCAGGCGCTGAGCAATGGCGAGAATCCAGAATGACGAGTGATGAGCTATAAAAATAGAATGGCTCTTCGAGGATGCTTGTGAAATTCATGCGGAAATCTGTACGTCGGGCACAGGACGCGCCCGGCGTGGGTCTTCCTGTCGGGCAACGCTGCGCTTTTGCCCGACCTACAGT
>JAGRHM010000003.1 GCA_020445005.1 Candidatus Competibacteraceae bacterium
ACACCCTCAAATCCAACGCCCGCGCTATCGGCGCTCTGCAACTGGGCCAAGTATGTGAAGAGCTGGAGCATGCGGGTAAAGCTGGAAACATGCCAGCGACACAGCGACTGACGCCCCTTTTTGAAACAACCTACGAGATCAGCATGACAACCCTTCATACCCGGCTTGATCAGGCCAACGGCGCCAGGACGTCATGATGAACAGCACGATCCAGTCGATCAACAGACTCCTGTATGGTCCGCTGCTGGCGGCGGCTTATGTCGTGACGGGCAAGCTGGGACTCATGCTAGCCCTGCCGCCTGGTTATGCCTCCGGGGTGTTTCCCACTGCCGGGCTGTCGGTCGCCACCGTCTATTTGTGGGGCCGCAGCGCCTACCTCTCGAACCCATTCGACTGGTCCAGGAGAAAGGCGCGCAGGCCGGTATGCTCTTAAACCCATTGAGGCATCTCGTCCATCATCTGTTTTCCAACCTGCTTTGAAATAACAGGGTGAACATATATGTTTTATTTGCTGCGCCAATGCATAAAGATAATGGTTGTCTTTGGGCTTGCTACATTTCCCTGGCGTGGAGGGGCAGTAGAAGACGAAAGGATCTACTCCTTTGCAATTGTGCCTCAGCAAGCCGCATCCGAACTGGTTGAAAGTTGGTCCCCCTTATTGTCTTGGCTGACCGCGAAAACCGACATTCAACTGCGCTTTGTAACAGCCCCCAGTATCCCCGTCTTCGAACAACGACTTGCCCAGGGGGAATATGACTTTGCCTATATGAATCCTTACCATTACACTGTCTTTAGTCAGAAACCCGGCTATCAGGCGCTGGCCAAGGAAAAGGACCGCCGCATCAAGGGAATCCTTGTGACAAGAAAAGATAGTTCTCTCAAAGCGCTCAAGGATCTGGAGGGGACAACCCTGGTCTTCCCTTCCCCGGCAGCCTTTGCGGCCAGCATCCTGCCGCGAGCAGAATTGCGCAAACAGGGGATTACCTTCACGCCTAAATATGTCTCTTCGCATGATTCGGTCTACATCAATGTGGCCAAGGGGTTCTACCCGGCTGGAGGCGGTATTCCGCGCACCCTGGAGATGACGGAAGAATCCGTCCGTCATGACTTGAAAGTTTTGTGGACCACACAGGGCTATACGCCCCATGCAATCGCAGCACACCCCCGTGTCCCCGCCGAGGTGGCGCAGAAACTTAAAAGCGCGTTGTTGCAGATGAACGAAGACCGTGAGGGCCGTCAGTTGCTGGACGGTATTGACTTCGCAGGAGGGGTGGCGGCGGCTACCGATGCGGATTGGGACGACGTGCGCGCCCTGGATATTGATCTTCTGGATACCTTGCTGAAATAGATCAACCTGGAATTCATGTCCTTCCGCTTAAAAACCATCCTGGGTGTCGCCGTAATCGAGGCCGTATTGCTGGCGATCCTCGTCGCCAGTGTCATGCGTTTTTTGCGTGACTCAAACGAGTTGCAACTTCAGCGTTATGCTCAGGTTACTTCGGCTTCGTTTGTCGCCATGACAAAGGACGCCGTGTTGGGAATGGATTTGGCGCGGCTGGATTCTTTTGCCCAAGCACTGATTCACAACCCTGGGATTTCCTACGCGCGTATCCGGGGCAGCAACGGCCAGGTGTTAGCACAGGCGGGTTCCTCGATCCTCCTGGAGAAACCGTTTTATGAAGATAAACGGCTGGATGAAGTCAAGGATGGCGCCTACGACGTGTCCGGTGAAATTAATGCGGCGCAAGTCAATTTTGGACGTGTTGAGATCGGCATTGATGTGTCTCACATCCAGAGTGTTTTCGCCGAAGCGCAGCGTTGGGGGGTGGGCATTGCCTTGGGTGAGATGGTGCTTGTCGGTTTGTTTTCCCTGGCGTTAGGCACCTACCTTACCCGTCAATTGGCTCACATGACGAAAGGCGCCAACTACCTGAGCAGGGGAGAATTAGGTTATCAGATTCCCGTTTATGGCAAGGATGAGTTGGCCATTACCAGCATGGCGTTTAACGCGATGTCGCGGCAGTTGCTGGCCGACCAGCATCGTCAGATGGCTTATGAGCATGAACTCGTTACCGCCAAGGAAGCTGCCGAAGCCGCAAGTCGAGCAAAGTCGGAATTTCTGGCCAACATGTCGCATGAGATTCGCACGCCGATGAACGGGGTGATCGGCATGACCGAAGTGCTGCTCAAGACATCCATGAGCAACGAGCAGCGCAAGATGGCGCGCATCATCCACGACTCTGCCCAGGCCCAGCTCGGCGTCCTCAACGACATCCTCGATTTTTCCAAGATCGAAGCCGGCAAGCTGGATTTCTCCATCGAACCCTTTGCCCTACCCGATCTGGTCGAAAAGATCTGCGCGGGGCAGAGGGGGGATGCTCGGCGGAAAGGTGTGATGCTACGACATGATGTGGATTCCCGGATTCCCCATGCCCTCGCAGGAGACGAGTTGCGGGTCCGACAAATCCTCAGCAACCTCATCAACAACGCCCTCAAGTTCTCCAGCGGGCTGGCTCATCCCGGCGAGGTCGCGGTGACGGCGCGGCGGGCTGGCGAAGCAGGTGACCCGGTTTGGGTCGAACTGGCCGTGCGTGATAACGGCATTGGCATGGATGCGGCGACGCTGGCGCGGGTGTTCCATCCCTTCACCCAAGCGAATGCTTCGACGACGCGCAAGTATGGCGGCACCGGGTTGGGGTTGGTCATTAGCAGGCGCTTGGCCGAGGCGATGGGCGGCGAGATTCAGGTGGAGAGTATGCCGGAGGTAGGCAGCACGTTCACCGTCCGCCTGCCGTTTTCCCCGGTGGGCCCGGCAAAACGACGGGTGATGAGCACCGACACCCGGGAAGTAGCCGACGTTGTCCGTTCCCTCCCCCACTTCACGGAAACCGAAGCCATTGCGCAGAAATATCTGATCCTGGTGGCCGAGGACAACGCGATCAATCAGGAGGTGATCTGCCAGCAACTCACTAAGCTGGGCTACCGGTGCGACATTGCCCCGGACGGCCGGGAGGCTTTCAGCCAGTGGCAAACTGGTGACTACGCCCTGGTGCTGTCCGACATCCACATGCCGCAGATGGACGGTTACCAACTGGCTCAGGCGATCCGCCGGGAAGAGGCCCAGCGGGGTCATGGCCACATCCCGATCCTGGCGCTGACCGCGAACGTGTTGCAAGGCGAAGCCGAACGCTGCCAGGCGGCCGGTATGGACGGCTATTTGGCGAAACCAGCATCGCTGTCACAACTTCGGGAACGACTTGCCCACTGGCTGCCGGTCGCTGCTGATTCAAGCACATTGGATCAGACAGCCGAGATGCCGGCCCGCGCGGAAGCGCTGGAAGAGGGCGGCGAATTGCCGGTGTTTGATCCCAGCGTGCTGACGCGGATGGTGGGGGACAAACCGCAGATCCACCGCCACCTGCTAGAGAAGTTCCAGATCACGGCGCGAACGCAGGCCGAGCGCCTCCGCACCGTTCTGGCGGAGGGGGATACCATCGCCGTCGGTCAGATCGCCCACACCCTCAAATCCAACGCCCGCGCAGTCGGCGCTCTGCAACTGGGCGACCTGTGCGAAAAATTGGAACGGGCTGGCAAGGCTGGAGACCTGACCGCGCTTCGGGTGCAACAGGGGGCGTTTGACGCCGCCTTTGAAATAGCTCGCAAGACCATCGGAGCCTGCCACCCGGATCAATGAACGCAATGGTGCCAAAATGACCACGACCCAACTGGAAATCTTTCGGTTCTTCGAGGGTTCTTGTGGAATTGGCGCAGCAATCCATAAGTCTGGCCCCGGACGTGCCCGACCTAGCCTTTCCTGTCGGGCAACGCTACGCTTTTGCCCGGACCTACCGTATGAACTCCACAAGAACCCTCGGAGAACCGATCTTTCTTCGGTAAATTTTCCTGTGATAGCGGTTACCTGTAACGTAAATGTTCAGCCCCCCCTTTGCCAAAGGGGGGTGAATGTTTACCCTGTAACTACTCATAGTAGATTTTGCCCGCCTCTGCCGCAGCAGCTTATGGTTGCTATTGGATATCACAGGAAAATTTACGCTACAACAGGCCGTGCGAAGTCTCCCGTTTCTAGCGAGCATAGATCATGCAGGCTGACCAACATAATCTCTTACGTCGCGTACTGAACCGTCTGCTGCTGCTGATCGCAGTAACAGCCCTCGCGGTCTCCGGCCTGGTAATTCAGTACTACTGGCGGATGGAACATGAAGCGCTCCATCGGCGAGCCAGCGAGTGGGCTAGCGAGCTGCGGTCCGATCTGGATGACACCATGACGCACGAGGCTCATGGACTACAGCAGACCCTGCAGGTCATCAGCGCACAATCCGCCTTGAGACAGGCGCTGGCTCAAGAAGATGTGGCGCGCCTGCAAGCCGACTGGATGGAGGTGTTCAGGCAATTGCATGTCGAGCACAATGTCACACACTTTTACTTTATCAGCCGTAATCGCACCTGCCTGCTACGTCTGCATCTGCCGCAGATGCGGGGCGATCGCATTGACCGCCACACCATGCTTGAAGCCGAACGCACCGGCAAGACCGCCTGGGGCGTGGAAATAGGGAAGACGGGCATACTCACGCTTCGTGTCGTCCAACCAGTCTTCGACGGTGATCGCCTGGTGGGTTACGTTGAACTGGGTAAGGAGATCAACTCTCTGCTGGCTACGCTGCGACTCTCGGATGAGCATGCATACCTGTATGCCGTCCTGCTATACAAGGAACACCTTGACCGGGCGAGTTGGGAGGCCGGGATGCAGATGGTGGGGCGGAAGGCTGACTGGGAGCTGTTGCCTCGCTATGTCATCGAGTTTATAGACCCCAAACTCACAGTGCAGACTTTGAGGTCCGTCCTCTCACAGCCCAATGTGGGTTATACCCATACGCACGTGGAAATGGGTGGGAGGGTCTGGCATACGCAATTCGACCCCCTGCGCGTGATCACCGGCAAGGAAGTAGGTACCCTGCTCGTATTGCATGATGTCACTGATAATGAACAGGCCATAGCACGCAGCGTGGCCATACTGGCGTTGACGGCCCTGTTTGTGGTGGGCTTCGTGCTGGTCTTGTTCGCCTGGATTATGAAGCGATTTTTCCGTGAGATCGAGAACCAGGAAGCGCGCTTGCACGATGCACAACATGCCGCTGCGCAGGCGCTCCAACAGTTCAAAGACACGTTGGATCAGGTGCACGACTGCGTGTTCATGTGTGATGTGGAGACCTTGCGTTTCATCTATGTCAACCAGGGTGCGATCGAACAGGTGGGCTATGATCAACGGACCCTGCTGACAATGCATCCCTACGACATCAAACCAGATTATCCGGAGCTGCTGTATCGCACCCTAATTGCACCGTTACTCAATGATGAGATCCCTTTCTTGAATTTCGAGACCCGGCACCGTCATCGTGATGGCTATGACATTCCGGTCGAGGTCTTCCTGCAACGTGTGCGAACCGAGGGGCAGGCATCGCGCCTTGTCACCATCGTTCGAGACATCAGCGAGCGCAAGCGGGTCGAGGACGAGTTGCGGCACAGCGAGGAAAAACTGCGAACGATTCTCGACAGTGTGGAAGCCTATATCTACCTGAAGGATACAAACGGAAACTATCTGTTCGCCAATGCCGCCGTGCGTAGGCTCTGGCACGCGGAAATGGAAGACATTGTCAGCTACGGTGACGAGAAATTCTTTGATGTCGAGAGTGCCGCCAACATAAAACGCAATGACTATCAGGTCCTGGTGGATGGCATGACCCTTCGCATGGAAGAGACCGTTACCGTAACGGCAACAGGTTTGACCTTCACCTTTTTGTCGGTCAAGTTACCGCTGCGAGGGGAGGATGGCAGCATCTGTGCCCTGTGCGGGATTTCGACCGATATTTCCGACCGCAAACAGATGGAAGAGCGTCTGCGCAAGAGCGAACAGGACTTGAAAGAGGCGCAACACATTGCCAAAGTGGGCAGTTGGGAGCTGGATGTCCCCAACAACCGACTGATCTGGTCGGATGAAATCTTTCGCCTCTTCGAGCTTGACCCCACCCATTTCGGCGCCAGCTACGACGCCTTCCTCGATGCCATCTATCCCGAAGACCGCAAGGTCGTCAACAAGGCCTACACCGATTCGCTGCAAACCCGACAGCCCTATAGTATCCGGCATCGCCTGCGCATGGCCGATGGGCGGATCAAGCATGTCCATGAACAATGTCAAACCAAGTTTGACGAAGCCGGAAATCCGCTGCGTTCTATCGGCACCGTACAGGACGTGACCGAGCAGGTTCAGGCCGAAGTCGCGCTTCACAACGCCTATAATCTGTTGCAGACTGTTATTGACCACGTACCCATGCGGGTATTCTGGAAAGATCGTGAATTAAACTACCTCGGCTGTAATCCTGCCTTTGCTCGGGACAGCGGACGGAGCCAACCCAGTGAGCTGATCGGCAAGGACGACTACCAGATGGG
>JAGRHM010000159.1 GCA_020445005.1 Candidatus Competibacteraceae bacterium
CAGGCCCTCACCCAAACCGGTTTCCTCGAATAATTCGCGCCGCGCCGCCTCCAGAGGATCGGTTTCCTCCCAGCGCAGACTGCCGGTCACCGATTGCCAGAAATCCGGAGGTTGGCGACGGCGCAAGACCAGCACGTCATCCGACACAACGTAAACCACCACCAGCACCGATTCCGGGCGTTTGTAAAAAATCCCTTTTTCAAAGGGGGGTTGGGGGGGATTTTGCGTCTTCAAGGCGTGCGCCGCAATCGAATGTTCAGATCGCGCAACTGTGCCTCGGTGACCGGTGCCGGGGCCTGGGTTAGCAGACAAGCGGCGCTCTGCGTCTTGGGAAAAGCCATCACATCGCGGATCGAACCGGCTCCAGCCATCAGCATCACCAGGCGATCCAAGCCAAAGGCAATGCCGCCATGCGGCGGACAGCCGAATTTCAGCGCGTCCAGTAGGAACCCAAATTTGGCGCGCGCTTCCTCAGCGTCGATACCCAGCAACTCAAATACTTTATTCTGCATCTCCTGCCGGTGAATACGCACCGAACCGCCGCCGATTTCGCTGCCGTTCAGCACCATGTCGTAAGCCTTCGACAGACAGCGCCCCGGATTGGCTTGCACCTCGGTAGGATCGTCCGTGCGCGGCGCAGTGAAGGGATGATGCAGGGCGTTCCAGCGCCGGTCATGTTCATCCCACTCGAACATCGGGAAGTTCACCACCCACAGTGGCGCCCATTCACCCTTAACCAAGCCTAGATCATGACCAATTTTCAAACGCAACGCGCCCAAGGCATCGTTGACGACTTTTGCAGAGTCAGCGCCGAAGAAGAGCAAGTCGCCATTGCCGGCCCCGGTGCGGGTCAGGATCTTAGCCAGGGTTTCGTCGGGAAAATACTTCACGATCGGCGCCTGCAAACCTTCGCGTCCGGCGGCGACATCGTTGACTTTGATGTAGGCCAGTCCCTTTGCGCCGTAGCGTCCGACGAACTCGGTGTAAAGATCAATCTCGCGGCGGGTCAGCTTGCCGCCTTCGGGAACCCGCAACGCCGCAATCCGGCCTTTCGGGTCATTGGCGGGGCCGGCGAAGACCTTGAACTCCACGCTCGCCATCAGATCCGACAGTTCGGTCAATTCCAGGGGAATGCGCAAATCCGGCTTGTCAGAGCCATAACGCTGCATGGCTGTTTCATAAGGCATGCGCGGGAATGGGTTGGGCAGATCGATCGCCATGATTTCCTTGAATAACTGGCGAATCATCTCTTCCATCAGCCCGGTGATCGCTTGCTCGTCCATGAACGAGGTTTCAATGTCGAGCTGGGTGAATTCCGGCTGGCGGTCGGCGCGCAGATCCTCGTCGCGGAAGCAACGCACGACCTGATAGTAGCGATCCATGCCGGCCATCATCAATAATTGCTTGAACAATTGCGGCGACTGCGGCAGGGCGAAGAAACTGCCGGGATGGGTGCGACTGGGCACCAGATAGTCGCGGGCGCCTTCCGGGGTGGCTTTAGTCAGCATCGGGGTTTCAATGTCCATGAAACCCTGTTCATCCAGGAAGCGGCGCAGAACATTGATGGCCTGGGTGCGCAAGCGCAAGCGGTCCTGCATGACCGGGCGGCGCAGATCAAGGTAACGATAACGCAGGCGCACTTCCTCGGAGGTGTCGTCGTCGTCAAGCTGGAACGGCAACGGCTCAGAGCGGTTCAAAATTTCCAGCTCACGGGTCAGCACTTCCACCGCACCAGTCGCCAGATTGGGATTTTCCGTGCCTTCGGGGCGACGGCGCACCCGGCCGGTGACGCGCAAGACAAATTCATTGCGGACTCGCTCGGCGCTGGCAAAAGCGTCTGGCGTGTCCGGATCGATCACGACTTGCACCAGACCTTCCCGGTCGCGCAGGTCAATGAAGATGACGCCGCCATGATCGCGGCGGCGGTGGGCCCAGCCGCAGAGCGTGACATCTTGATCCAACAGGGTTTCGGTGACTTGGCCGCAATAGTGGCTGCGCATGGCGTCTGGATTCCTAAAGGCTGAAAACTAAAGGCTGGAGATTAAAGGCTACATTCAGGCCAAAGGTCAACCATTCGCCATGAGCCACTAGCCGCTAAACCGCTGCCGGCGTTGGACAGGCCCCGCAACCGCCAGCGCCATCGCAAGCAGCGGCCGGTTTACTCTCTTTGGGCGGCGCATCGTCCTTGGCGACGTTCTTTTGATTGTCTTTCTTGAAATCGGTCTCATACCAGCCACTGCCCTTCAAGCGGAAGCCGACGGCTGAAATCAGCTTCTTCAGTTGCGGCTGGCCACAGGCGGGACAATCGCTCAAGTCAGGATCACTCATTTTCTGCATCACTTCCATATCGTGATGGCAGGACTGGCAACGGTATTCATAGATGGGCATGGCGCACCTCGCGTGCTGACAAAGCGGTTGGAAATCTCAACATCCGGTTATGGGGGTTGCCGGGATAAAATTCAAGGGTTAGGCGACTGTAGCCGTTTAGTCCCCCCCTTTGGCAAAGGAGGGAGGTGAAGAATGCTTGCGCGTATTCAATCTATTCGGACAACCGCTCCCGCAGCCATTCCAGCAACGCCTCCCGCGCAACCTGCGTACTTTGCGCATCACGCCGGCCGCGATATTCCACTTGACCCGCCGTTAGATTGCGTTCGCTGATCACGACCCGATGCGGGATGCCGATCAATTCCATATCGGCGAACATCACTCCGGGCCGGGCGTCGCGATCATCCAGCAAAGCGTCGATGCCCGCGACCAGCAGTTCCTGATACAGCGCCTCAGCGGCCTCGCGCACCGTGACGGAACGGTTCGCGCCAATGGGCAGGACCGCAACGGCAAAGGGAGCCATCGCCGCCGGCCAGATAATACCGCGCTCATCGTGATTCTGCTCAATGGCCGCCGCAACGACTCGCGATACGCCGATCCCGTAGCAACCCAT
>JAGRHM010000160.1 GCA_020445005.1 Candidatus Competibacteraceae bacterium
TTTGTCAAGGTTTATCAGGCAAAAAATCCTTGATAATCGAGTGAAATTGCGTCAAGCATGGCGCTTAACTCGCGTCGGGGGAAGCCCAAGGCAATAACTAAGGAGTATCATAGCGGCATAACAACCGAGGAGATTCTTCATGTCCGCAGTTATCAGTCCTCTGCGCCAACACCTGCCTGGCGTCGATAAAGTTCACCCCCGCCACAAAGTTCGTTTCGTCACCGCCGCCAGCCTGTTCGACGGCCACGACGCTTCGATCAACATCATGCGCCGCATCCTGCAAGCCAGCGGCGCGGAGGTCATTCATCTCGGTCATAACCGGTCAGTCGACGACATCGTCACGGCTGCTTTGCAAGAAGACGCCCAAGGCATCGCCATCAGCTCCTACCAGGGTGGCCACGTCGAATTCTTCAAGTACATGATCGATCTGCTGCACGAGCGCGGCGGCGCCAACATTAAAGTCTTCGGCGGTGGCGGCGGGGTGATCGTGCCTGAAGAAATCCGCGAATTGCATGAATATGGCGTGACCCGCATCTTTTCCCCGGAAGACGGTCAGGCGATGGGTTTGCAAGGCATGATCGACCACATGATCACCGTGTGCGATACCGATCCCGTGCAACATGCACCGCAGACGCTCGACGGCGTCAAAGCGGGCGACTGGCGCGCTTTATCCAGAATCATTACCGCGCTGGAAAATCAGGCGCTCACGCTAGCGTTGCGTCAACAACTCCTCAACGAAGCGCAGGCCCACACGGTTCCGGTGTTCGGCATTACCGGCACTGGCGGCTCCGGCAAATCCTCGCTGACTGATGAACTGGTGCGACGTTTCCGGCTCGATCAGGACGATCGGCTGAAAATCGCGGTGATCGCCGCCGATCCCTCGCGGCGCAAGACCGGTGGGGCGCTGCTCGGCGACCGTATCCGCATGAACGCCATCAACGGGCCGAATCTGTACATGCGTTCGCTGGCAACCCGCGCGACGGGCAGCGAGGTGCCGGAAACCTTGGGCGATATTTTGGCCGCCTGCAAACTGGCCGGCTTTGACCTGCTCATTGTGGAAACCTCCGGCATCGGCCAGGGCGACGCCGCCATCGTGCCGCTGGTGGATCGCTCGCTATATGTGATGACCCCGGAATTCGGCGCGGCCTCGCAACTGGAAAAGATCGACATGCTCGATTTCGCCGACGCGGTGGCGATCAACAAGTTCGACCGCAAGGGCGCAGAGGATGCGCTGCGCGACGTGCGCAAGCAGGTACAACGCAATCATAAGGCGTTCGACCGCGCGCCGGACGACATGCCGGTGTACGGCACCATTGCCGCCCGGTTTAATGACGACGGCGTAACGGCGCTCTATCACGGTGTGACCCACCTGCTGCGCGGTAAAGGGTTAAAACTGGAGTCAGGCCGACTGGCCGCCGTGGAAGGCAAGGCGTCCAGCGGTAAAACCGTGATCGTGCCCGCAGCGCGCGCCCGCTATCTGGCGGAAATCGCCGACACGGTGCGCGGCTACCACAAACGGATCGAGGAACAGGTCAAGCTGATCCGTCAGCGCCAGCAGTTGCAGGCGGTCCAGGCGCTGCTGCAAGCCGAGAACAAGGCGGTCGCTGACCTGGAGCCGTTGTTGGAGCGCGTGGAAGCCCAAATCGACCCTCATGCTCGCAAGCTGGTGGACATGTGGCCACAGGTGCGGGAAAGCTACCTGGGCGATGAATATGTGGTGAAGATTCGCGACAAGGAAATCCGCACACCGCTGACCCGCCGTTCTCTGTCCGGCACACGCATTCCCAAGGTCGCCATTCCCCGTTTCGAGGAACACGGCGAACTGTTGCGCTGGATGATGCGCGAGAACATGCCGGGCAGTTTCCCCTATACCGCTGGAGTATTTGCGTTCAAGCGCGAAAATGAAGACCCGACGCGCATGTTCGCTGGCGAAGGCGACCCGTTCCGTACCAATCGCCGCTTCAAAAAACTGGCGGAACATGCTGAGGCAACCCGCTTATCGACGGCGTTTGACTCGGTGACGCTCTATGGCTGCGATCCCGACGAGCGGCCCGACATCTACGGCAAGGTCGGTAACTCCGGGGTCTCCATCGCCACGCTGGACGATTTGAAAGTGCTGTATTCCGGCTTCGATCTGTGCTGCCCGACGACTTCAGTCTCCATGACCATCAACGGTCCGG
>JAGRHM010000161.1 GCA_020445005.1 Candidatus Competibacteraceae bacterium
AGCACCAGTGGCTGATGAGCTGGCTTTATATCGGCACCTTCGGTTCCTTCATTGGTCTGGCTGCCGGTTTCCCGATGCTGGTCAACACCGTATTTTCCGGTGTGGACGCCTTCCAGTTCGCTTTTATCGGTCCGCTGCTGGCTGCCTCTGTGCGGCCGATCGGTGGCTGGCTGGCCGATCGTCTGGGCGGTGCGGTGATTACCTTCGCCATCTTCGTGATCATGGCCCTGGCTCCTCTGGCGGCAGTAGCGTTTCTGCCTAGCGCAAACGACAGCGGCAACGTGATCGGCTTCGTGGCGATGTTCCTGGTGCTGTTCCTGGCCGCCGGCATCGGTAATGGCTCCACCTTCCGCATGATTCCCATCATCTTCCGCACCTTGCGCGAGCGGCAGGTCACGGACCGGAATGACGCGACCGCGCTGGAGCAGGCCCAGCGCGAGGGCGCAACCGAAGCAGCGGCGGCTATGGGTTTAAGCGCCGCCATGGCAGCTTTCGGCGGGTTCTTCATCCCCATGGCTTATGGCGCTTCCATCGAATTGACCGGCAGTCCCCAGGGCGCGTTGTTCTTCTTCAGCCTGTTTTACCTGAGCTGCGTACTCGTAACCTGGCGCTGGTACTCCCGCAAAGGCGCGGAGGTGGCGTGTTAGAAGCTGTAGAAAAGCTGCCTGCTTAAACCTTAAACCTTAAACCTTAAACCTTAAAACTTCATATCTATTGAGAGGTTTTATCATCATGGCCGATATTCGTGACTGGCATGTGGAAGACCCCCATTTTTGGGAAACGACGGGCAAGGGCATTGCCAACCGCAACCTGTGGATTTCGATCCCCAGTCTGTTGTGTGGCTTCGCGGTATGGATCTACTGGAGTGTGATTACTGTCCAGATGATTAACGCCGGTTTCCCGTTCAAGCCAGCGGAGCTGTTCACCCTGGCGGCGATTGCCGGGCTGACCGGCGCGACCCTGCGCATCCCATCGAGCTTTTTCATTCGCATCGCCGGCGGGCGCAATACCATCGTGTTCACCACGGCGTTGTTGATGATCCCGGCGCTGGGGACCGGATTGGCCTTGCAAAGCAAGGAAACCCCGCTGTGGGTCTTTCAGTTGCTGGCGTTCCTGTCCGGTTTTGGCGGCGGTAACTTCGCCTCCAGCATGTCCAATATCAGCTTTTTCTTCCCCAAACGGATGCAGGGCTTGGCGTTAGGATTGAACGCGGGCCTGGGCAACGCTGGCGTGACCACCATGCAAATTCTCGTGCCGCTGGTGATGACTATCCCTCTGCTCGGCTCCTTCGGTGGGGAACCGGTGGTGCTGGTGCAGGCATCCGGCTCGTTGATCGGCAAGATTCCCGCTGGCGCGCCCACCTATATTCAAAACGCCGGTTTTGTCTGGTTGTTCCTACTGATCCCCCTGGCGTTTATTGGCTGGTTCGGGATGAATAATATCCGCACCGAAGAGGTTTCACCGCATATCGGTTCGCCCTTGGGCGCAATCTCCAAGATTATCGGTATGTTGCTGATTGGTTTCATCGCCGCTGGCGTTGGTCTGTATCTGATTCTGCCAGCCCCGATGGGACTCGGACTGCCTTCCTGGACTAAATGGGTCGTGCTGCCCGGCGTCATTGCGTTGACCGTGTTCCTGCTCAAACTCATTCCAGGAGACATCAAGCCGAATCTGCAGCGGCAATACTTGATCTTCGGCAACAAGCACACCTGGGTCATGAGCGTGATTTACACCATGACCTTCGGCAGCTTCATCGGCTATTCCGCTGCATTCGCCCTGGCGATCAAGGTCATTTTCGGTTTCAGCCATATCCCCGGCGCGGATGGCGTACTGACCCATACCACGGTGAACGCCAACGCGCCCAGCGCCTTGATGTATGCCTGGATGGGGCCGT
>JAGRHM010000162.1 GCA_020445005.1 Candidatus Competibacteraceae bacterium
CGAACTGTTTGTCGAAGCTGGGTGGATTAGTGCCGGGTTGATATTGATCCGCTGGCCAGAAGCGCGATGAATCCGGGGTCAGCACCTCGTCCATTAACACCAGACTTCCGTATTCGTCCAGCCCGAATTCAAACTTGGTGTCGGCAATGATAATCCCCCGCGCCAGGGCGTAGTCCGCAGCTTCCCGATAGAGTCGCAGACTGACCTCCCGCATCTGCTCTGCCAAATCCCTTCCGATTCGGGCTACAACATGATCGAAATTCACGTTCTCGTCATGCTCGCCCAGCGCTGCCTTGGTAGAGGGAGTAAAGATTGGCTCAGGCAGGCGATCCGCCAGTTGCAATCCATCTGGCAGGCGAATCCCGCAGACCCTGCTGCTTTGCTGGTAATCCTTCCAACCCGAACCGATTAGATAGCCGCGCACAATCGCTTCCACCGGTAAACATTGGAGCCACCGCGCCACCACGGCCCGACCGGCGAGGTCACGCCGCTCATCGGGATCCGGCAACGCTTGTTCCAGAGTCTTCCTAGCCAGTTGTAAATGATTGGGGACGATGCGTCGAGTGCGCTTAAACCAGAAATTCGAGACCGCGGTCAATACCGCTCCCTTACCGGGAATCGCCGTCGGCAAAATCACATCAAACGCTGACAGTCGGTCGCTGGCCACCATCAGCAGATGCTGATCATCCACAGCATACAAATCACGGACCTTGCCGCGATAAACGAGCGGCAAGCTGGCGATCTCGGGTACAGCGGCAGCATCGGAAACACTCATGCGCGGGTTACTCCTGGCCTGAATAAAGCAATACCTTGAATGTCGCACATTTTAATACGGTTCCTGCATCGGCGTTGGTATTTTGCGCGGTTACCGGCGCCCCGGTTCACTGTGCAGATCGCTAACAGTCGAACTAAAATTAATAAAATTCCTATGCACAATTGTTAAAGAGTCCTCATTATGCCGGAACATGATGAATTCCTGTCTTTTCTCGACGAGGAAGCATCATCGCTTTCACCCGCAACCAGCGTAGCCGAGCGCGTATGGCGGGTATTGATTGTGGACGATGATCGGGATGTGCATACCGCCACCGAGTTCGCTCTAGGCGAGACGATTATCCTGAATCGCCGCCTGCAGTTTCTGCACGCCTACTCCGGTGTTGAGGCGCTGCAGCTCCTGCGGCGGGAACCCCATGTGGCCGTGATTTTGCTGGACGTTGTCATGGAAACCGAGGACATTGGCCTGCGCATCGTTCAAGCCATTCGCGAGGAACTCGGACTAAACCATACTCGTATTATTCTGCGCACCGGCCAACCGGGTCACGCGCCGGAAATCGATACGATTAACCGTTACGACATCAACGACTACAAAACCAAGAGCGAACTGACCCGCAATAAGCTTTACACGACATTAACCACCGCCATTCGCTGCTACGACCAGTTATGCCAACTGGACGCCAGTCGGCGCGGCCTGGAGCAGATCGTCGCGGCCAGCAACCGATTTATCGTCGAACAAGGACTGCAAACCTTTGCCGAGGGGGTCATTATCCAGATTGCCGGATTCGTCGGTATCGAACCGGAAGGATTAATGTGTGTCTCCACGCACCCGGCTGGCGCTTCCGATGACCCAATGACTGATCCGCAACCGATTATTACTGCTGCGATGGGTCGTTACCGCTATCTGATTCAACAT
>JAGRHM010000163.1 GCA_020445005.1 Candidatus Competibacteraceae bacterium
CCCAGAACCGCGCACGGCGGTCATTTTTGGCCTGTCGGGCATTATTGGCGCACCGCTGGGCGCCTGGCTGAATCCCCGTTTTCCAGCAACCGTTCTACTGGGGGGCTTTGCGTTGTTGATGCTGGCCGTCGCGTTCCGCATGTGGCGGCAAGCCAACCGTTGTCCCGAGGAAACCCGGCTGATTCGCGCCGGCGGCTATCCCGAGGATGATAACGCGGGGCCGGCTTGTCGCTATGATCCCGGCGGCCGGTTGCAATTTACGTCGCGTTGCGCTCTGCGCCTGACCCTGGCGGGAACCGCAACCGGTTTGCTGTCCGGCCTGTTTGGGGTCGGCGGCGGTTTCCTGATTGTGCCGGCGCTGGTCATGCTGGCCTCGCTACCCATGCGCCGGGCGGTCGCGACTTCGCTTTGGGTGATTGTCATCATTAGCGCGATTGGGTTTTTGTCCCACCTTGCGGTCGGACACCAACTCAATGTCGCTATTACCATTCCTTTTGTACTGGGCGGTTTAGGCGGCATGGCGCTGGGCATCGTCGTGGGGCGGCATATCGCCGGCCCCTTGTTGCAAAAGCTGTTTGCCGGCATGGTCGCGGCGGTCGCCGTGTTTATGCTCGGCCATCTGCTTTAGTTTCCATTGAATTGAAAATAACTACTGCTGGAATCGCCGCTATGCTTACCTTTCGCTATGCCTCGCTGGCCATCTTAATACCAACCCTGTTCCTTATTATCGGTTGCGCCACTCAGGGCGAGTCGCCGGAAATCGTTCCGGCGGGCCATCGGGAGAACGGCTTGCTGGTGGTGACCTCGGATGATAATCATCGAACCGCTGAACTCCCGGTCGGTGAACAACTGGAAGTCCGCTTACCGGAAAATCCCACAACGGGCTTCGGTTGGGCTATTGACGAAAATGATCGCCGGATTCTGGCGCTTGACAACACTGCCTACGCGCCGCCGGCGGTTGCCGGTTTCATTGGCGCACGGGGTCAGCGCGCCTTTACCTTTACCGCCCGGCAACCGGGTGAAGGCGCGCTCAAGCTGAAATATTGGCGGGTCCTGGGAGGCGACGATTCGATCACCGAGCACTTTGACATTACAGTGCGGGTGGTGACTGCGGGGAAAAGGTGAAAGCCCTCCCGTTGCAAGGCAGGAGGGCTTGAGAGATCGTCTAACGATTAACCCGGTAGATGGCGACGGTGCCGCTAACTTCATGGCTCACCAACAGCAGAGGCTGACCGTCGGGACTCTCGCTGGCCGGCACAAAAGCCAACCCTTCCGGCGAGACATGCTCTGGATTGTAGGCCCATTGCTGGAAGACCGGCTTGGCCGGATTGGTCACATCATAGACCATAACTCCGCCCGTGCGCTCCAGACCGATGAAGGCATAAATGCGTCCACCGGTCTCGCCAATCACCACGCCTTCCGGTTCGGGTCCCTTGTCGTCGCTGCGATTTTCGCTCTCGGGATTAATCCAGACCCCACCCTTCTGCGTGTTGCGCTCAAAGTCCGCGCCGCTGTCAAACACCAACCGGCCATCACTGCTCCAGATGCTGAACGACCGCCCGCCGAAACTGTGCAGCGCACTGAACACACCGTCGCCATTGGGATCGCCGTTAGCGGTCGTGATCTTGAGCCGGCCCAACTGATCTTCGCGCTGAAGAACGCCAATATTCGCAAAGTAGAGCGGGTCGAGCGTCACATCGCCCACCCGGGTCTCCTCAGAATAGCCGGAATAGTCACGGGCATCGCCTTCATTCGCGGTGACCAGATAGGTTTCACCGTATAGCGAAAAGCTGGCGATCCCGTCCGGCTGATACATGCCGACGACCGGCCAGTAGTTCGGATCATAACCGCCATCCCGGTCGCTGGCGTCAATCATCTGCCGCTTGATGGTGATCAGGCCCAATTGCACGGGGACCGGCGGGTTTTGAAAATTCAGGAACCCATCAAGACGAATCGGTTTGTCGCTTAAGCCAAAGTCATTGTCGTTGAGCACCGCCAGCACGACTTCCTGATCGGTTTGACCGACCAGCGCCAATCCTTCCGGCTTGTCGTTGGGCAGATAACCCAGCGCGGCCAAATCGACGACTAGAGTCTTGCGCGCCGTGACAATGCCGGCGGCGGCCAACTCAGCCGCGCTCATGGTTTCCAGCGACCCTCCTGGACCGACGATGTCATTGGCCAGGGTCTCCAGATTGGTGGCACCGCTCAAATCAAGACGAAAGATATACTTGCTGGACGTAGCGTCCGAACCGGAATCGCGCTCCAGCACGAGGAAACGGCCGCCACCCAACGCCACGGCGTCGCCGATCTTGTCCGTGAGGTTACCCTTGGACCAGGGACCGACTGTGAATTCCAGCGGGTAGAGATACTGGGCCACTGTGCGCTGGCTGGCGATATCGAATTCGATCACGCGGGTCCAGCGACTGGCCTTGCTGTTCGCATTGTTGGAGGTATCGGGATTATCCAGCGGACTTTGCAAAAAAGCGTAAATGCGCCCACCGGCGTAGGCGATGGCTTCAAAACCGCGATTGGCGCGACGCTGCCCCAGTTCCGCCGGCAGGGCCGAAGCGCCGGTGGTTCTGCCGCCGTTATTAGCGCCTGCCGGTACGAAGCGTTGCAGCATCCGGCCATCGGCGTCGAAGTGATAAATGGATGGCCGGTACTCATCCGCCATCCAATAGGTACCATCCGTGGGATCACGGACGATGCCTTCCAGGTCGGCGCCGAGGGGGTCAAGACGCAGTGGAGCGCCCAGGAGGCTGATCGGCGGTTCATCGCTGTTGGCCCGTCCGGGCGACCCCGCCAGGTTCGGTAATCCCGTCAGGGGCGCGCCGTTGATTTGCGTCAATAACGTTCTTCTTTTCAGCTCAATCGCGCCGGTGGTCAGATTGAGGGTGAAGTGCCGCCATTGCGGTTGAAATTCGGGCAGCGCAAAGGGTCGTTCGTCCACGCCATCGCCATTCACGTCCAACGGTTCGGCATTGGGACCGCGATCGGTGTGGGTAATGAAATTCAATTCGGTTGGCTTACAGTCGGCGACGTCGAAGCAACCCAGAAACGCCAGGCCGGAGAAACCGCCCAGTTGCAAGGTCTCGCGGCAGACCTCCGTGATTCCGATCACCGGCAGCTCCGGGAAATTGAATTTCTTGAGCGTGGCCGGGCCGCTGTCGGCATAGGATTTCACCCCGAGCGGCAAAATATCGCGGATCGCGGCCGAGGGAATGTCCACGACCGCCAGGGCGTTGTTTTCCTGCAACGTCACCCAGGCCGTCTGACTATCGTCGGAAACCGTGATGTATTCCGGCTCCAAATCCTGCGCCACGCTGGCGTTCGGGCCATAAATGCGCACGCCTATTTTGCGGAGTTTGGCGGCCTGATCGTTGAAAGCGCGAAAATCGGCGGTGCGCGCGCTGGCTCTCCGGATGCCGCGACTCAGATCAATGAGAGTAACGGAACCTTCCGGGTCATTCAGATAGTCATCGCTGGGTTCGCCTTCGTTGGCGACCAGCAAGGTCAGGCCATCCGGAGTGAAGGTCACCATGTCCGGCAATGCGCCGACTTCGACTGTTTTTAACAGTTGCAGGGTGCTGGCTCTGTAAAAGGCGACCAGGCCCGGATTCTGCTTGGGATTGGCCTCGATCGCGACGGCGACCAGGCCATTTTTAACCGCCACGCTGTTGGCGGCGCCCAGATCGGGCGCGACCGCGCCGACCTCCAGGGAGGCAAGCTTGCGTGGTTTAGCAGGATTGTGCAGGCTAAGTACATCCACGGTCGCATCCGCTGCGTTAACTACAAAAGCACGCTGCGTTTCGGCGTCGTAAGCGACAATCTCCGCCGCCCCCTCGCCTTTGCCGGAGTCATAGCTGCTCAGCAGGGTTAGCACCGGCGGGTTCACGGCCGGATCAGGATCGAGCGCGCCGCCATGCGCGCTGTAACTGCCGAGAGCGGCGGTTACCGCCGCGCTCAGCGCCAGCGGCAGAAGTTTATTATTGGAGATAGGCATGGTGAAAACTCCCTGGGTTGTGGCGCGGGCTGCGGAACCCGCGCCGAGGCAAACATCATGGCAATAATAATAGGCGGATTTGAACCGCATTTTGCGCGCTTTTAGATCCAATAGGTGGTTCCAGTCATGACTTTGGCCGCGCCTTTCATGAGGACGCGGATGGGCAAGGGCAACCGGGCGCCGCCTGCGGCCAGCGCATGCGTTGCATGTCGCGCTTCGTCTTCCTTCATTTGCTCCAAAATCGCCCGGCTGGCCTGGTCATGCTCCGGCAGACGGTTGAGATGCGCGTTCAAATGTTCCACGACCTGGTGCTCGGTTTCCGCCACGAAACCTAGACTCCAACGATCCCCGGCTTTACCCGCCAGCGCGCCAATCGCGAAAGCGCCAGCGTAGAATAATGGATTCAGAACGCTGGGGTGGCTGTCCAGCTCTTTCAGCCGTGTTTCGCACCAGGCAAGATGATCATTTTCCTCGATGGCGGCTTGATCCATGCGGTCACGCACGGTATCGAGTTGAGCGGTCAGCGATTGGCCTTGATAGAGCGCCTGGGCGCAAACTTCGCCGGTATGATTGACGCGCATTAATCGCGCAGCTTCCCGCTGTTCCCGGGGTGATGACTCGGCGGGCGGGGCGTTCAGGGCGGGATTGGGACGGCCTGTGGTCTTCGGCTGTCCAAACACCGTGCGCAATGCCTGATCAAAGTTGATGAGGAGGGTGTCGGCGGGGGTATAGTGACGATTCGTCATGGCTATCAACTCACATCCAGGAGGAATGATTTGTGTCCTATTATCGCTATCACGTATTTTTTTGCACCAACCAGCGCGAGGATGGCTCGCAATGCTGCCAGCAGTATGGCGCACAGGAGGCGCGTGATTATGTCAAGCAGCGGGTCAAGGAGCGAGGATCGGCGATTCCTCATAAAATACGCATCAACAACGCCGGTTGCCTGGACCGTTGCACCGAGGGACCGGTTGTCGTGGTTTACCCCGAAGCAACCTGGTATACCTATGTCGATCACGCGGATCTGGATGAGATTATCGAGGAACATTTGGTCAATGGCCGTGTGGTGGAGCGACTGCGCATCTAGCGAAGGCGCGAACAGCCCCTTGTCAATCTCTCGCGGCTTGAGTAGAATTCCCGCTTTTCCAAGCGAACACGGACTTTTCGGAGCACGTTCATCTTATGAAAACTTTCAGCGCCAAGCCGGCTGAGGTCAAGCGCGACTGGTACGTGATCGACGCCACGGACAAGGTTCTGGGCCGGCTGTCATCGGAAATCGCCCGTCGCCTGCGGGGCAAGCACAAGCCCGAGTATACGCCGCATGTCGATACCGGCGACTATATCATTGTGGTCAATGCGGAAAAGGTCCATACCACTGGACGCAAGACCGAAGACAAATTTTATCATCATGTGACAGGCTACGTTGGTAACCTCAAATCCATTCCCCTGGAAAAGATGTTGCAGGAGACCCCGGAGCGCGTCATCGAGATTGCCGTCAAGGGCATGCTGCCCAAGAATCCGCTGGGCCGCGCCATGTTCCGCAAGCTGAAAGTCTACGCGGGGCCGGAACATCAGCACGCTGCTCAACAACCCATCCCGCTGGAGCTGTAATTCAGCGCGCGCGTTCATCGATTGGAATAAACCAGAATGATCGAAAATCAGCATTATGGCACGGGGCGACGCAAGACCGCGACGGCGCGGGTATTTCTGCGGCCAGGCACGGGGAAGATCACGGTGAATCAGCGTCCTTTGCATGAATATTTCGGGCGCGAGACGTCTTGCATGGTCGTGAATCAGGCTCTGGAGGCGGTTGATCTCAAGGAGCGGTTTGATATCTACGTCACCGTCAAGGGCGGTGGCATGACCGGCCAGGCCGGCGCCATTCGGCACGGGATTACCCGGGCGCTGATGGAATATGACGATAGCCTGCGCATGCCGTTGCGCAAGGCCGGTTTCGTGACCCGCGACGCCCGTGAGGTCGAGCGCAAGAAGGTGGGCCTGCGCAAGGCGCGCCGCGCCACGCAATATTCGAAGCGATAAACAAGCTTTTTCCTTGGGGGATCGTCTAACGGCAGGACAGCGGACTCTGACTCCGTCAATCTAGGTTCGAATCCTAGTC
>JAGRHM010000164.1 GCA_020445005.1 Candidatus Competibacteraceae bacterium
TGTACGCCGAAGCCGATGTGGTCTTCAAAGTACAGGGACCCACTCTGGAAGAAGCTGAACTACTCAAGGATGGTTCGACGCTCCTGGCTGTCCTGATGCCGCACCGCAACCTGGACGTGGTCAAACGGTTGCGGGACAAGAAGATCACCAGCTTCGCCATGGAACTGATCCCGCGCATCTCGCGCGCCCAGTCAATGGACGTGCTGTCCTCGCAGGCCGCCGTGGCCGGCTACTTCGTAGCGCTGCGCGCCGCCAGCCTGACCAGCGGATTCTTCCCGATGTTGACCACCGCCGCCGGCACCATTCGCCCTTCCAAGGTCGTGATCGTCGGCGCCGGCGTGGCGGGATTACAGGCTATCGCGACCTGTCGCCGGTTAGGCGCCATGGTGGAAGCCTACGACATCCGTCCGGCGGCTCGTCAGGAGATCGAATCGCTCGGCGCCAAAATGATCGACACCGGGGTCAACGCCGCGGCGGAAGGCGGTTACGCCCGCGAACTGACGGCGGAGGAAAAGCAGAAGCAGGCGGATGTACTGGCCAAGCACATCGCCGCCGCTCATGCAGTTATCACGACCGCCGCCATTCCTGGGCGGGCGGCGCCGAAAATTGTGACCGCCGCAATGGTGGAAAACATGAAGCGCGGCGCAGTCATCGTCGATCTGGCGGCAGAATCCGGCGGTAACTGTGACTTGACCCGCCCCGGCGAAACCTATGAGCACAACGGCGTAGTGATCGACGGTCCCCTCAATATCCCCAGCAACTTCCCGGTTCCGGCTAGCGAAATGTACGCGAAGAACCTGTACAACTTCCTGTCGCCGATGATCAAGGATGGCGCGCTGAATTTGGACTGGGACGACGAAGTGATCGCCAAAAGCGCGTTGACTCGCGATGGGCAGGTCGTTCATGAACCGACCCGCAAACTGCTCGAACAATAACCCGGAGACGCACGATGGAAGCAGTGGTTAGCTTTTTTTCTCCCATCTACATCCTGATGCTGGCCGCCATTCTCGGCTATGAAATTATCGGCAAGGTGCCGGTGATCCTGCATACCCCGCTGATGTCCGGCACCAACTTCGTTCACGGCATCGTGTTGGTAGGCGCGATGGTGGCTTTGGGCCAGGCGCAAACTCCCTTGGAGCAAGCCATCGGTTTCCTGGCGGTACTGCTGGGCGCCGGTAATGCGGTTGGCGGCTACTTCGTCACCGAGCGGATGCTGGAAATGTTCAAGAGCAGCAAGGGTCAGGAGAAGTAAGTTATGGGTTATCTGATTGAAACGATTTATTTCCTGACGGCGGTGGTATTCATCGTCGGCCTCAAGCGGATGTCCCATCCGACGACCGCCCGCAGCGGTATTGTCTGGGCGGGCTATGGGATGGTGCTAGCGACGCTGTTCAGCTTTGCCCACCCACAGATCCAGGCCGGACCGGGTAATTACGTCCTGATGGTCATCGCCATCGCCATTGGCGGCGTCATCGCCTGGTGGGGCGCCAAGAAAGTGGAAATGACCGCCATGCCCCAGATGATCGCCATTTACAATGGCATGGGCGGCGGTGCAGCGGCGGCGATTGCCGCAGTGGAATTGTTAAAGGATCATGGCGGTGGTGGACCGGAAACCCATGTTCTGATCATGGCGGTGGCCGGCGCGCTGATTGGCGCGGTGGCCTTCTCCGGTTCGGTGGTCGCTTTCGGCAAGCTGCAGGAACTCAAATTTTTCAAGGATGACGCCAAGTTTCGTTTCAGTGGACAGCAAAAATTCAATGCGGCGGTTTTTGGCGCGGCGATCATACTCGGTCTGGTCATTGCGCTGAGTCACAGCTCAAGCGGCGCACTGATCTCGATCTTTTTCCTGTTGGCGTTGGCGTTCGGCGCGATGATGGCTTTGCCCATCGGCGGCGCGGATATGCCGGTCGTCATCTCGCTGTTCAACGCTTTCACCGGTTTGGCAGTGGCGCTGGAGGGCTTTGTGCTGGGTAACTCGGCGATGATTATCGCCGGTATCATCGTGGGTTCATCGGGCACGCTGTTAACCCTGATGATGGCCAAAGCGATGAACCGCTCAGTGTCGAATGTGCTATTTAGCAATTGGGCGGCGCTGGCCAGTGGCGAGGCGCAGGCGGTAACCGGCAGCCTCAAGGCGATGGAGCCGCCGGATGCGGCGATTCAGATGGCTTACGCCAGCAAGGTCATTATCGTTCCCGGTTATGGCATGGCAGTGGCTCAGGCGCAGCACAAGATTTGGGAAATGTGCAAGCTGCTGATAGAACGCGACGTCGATGTCAAGTTTGCTATTCATCCGGTCGCAGGCCGGATGCCCGGCCACATGAATGTGCTGTTGGCGGAAGCCGGCGTGCCTTACGACCTGATCTTCGATATGGATGAGATCAACGAAGAATTCTCCACCGCTGACGTGGCGCTGGTTATCGGCGCGAATGACGTGGTGAATCCAGCGGCGCGCACTGACAAGTCTAGCCCGATCTATGGCATGCCCATTTTGAATGTGGACTACGCCAAGAACGTGCAGGTCATCAAGCGCGGCAAGGGCGTTGGCTTTGCCGGTATTGAGAATGCGTTGTTCTTTGCTGATAACACGCGGATGGTGTACGGCGACGCGCAGAAAGTAACGGCGGGCCTGATCCAGGGCATCAAGGATCTTGGCTAACTGCTCCAGCAGAACTCCCCATCCCCTGTGCAGGGGGGTGGGGTCTCGCTGTCAATCACCTCACGCTCTATAACTCACAGCAATCAACCCAGTCACCCTCCTGCTGCTTGAAGACTGCCCTGGGAATTTCCATCAGTGTGTCCAGAAAAGCGGGATCCTGTTCCAACTTTCCAATAGTTCCATAGTTCTCATATCGTTCTTTACTGGAAAGATTCGCCAACCATGGCTTGTTATTCGGATTTCCACCCGTGAATACTTCTTTCAAATCCAAATTCACCAACGGCGCAACTTTATATTCAGGATGCTCATCATTTGGGAAATTCTGATACATACGGAGAGGGTTTTTCTCCTTCTTTTTTTTCTCTTCGCTCTGGGCTGTCAGTCTTTTCTTTGATGGTACGGATAACTGGACAGAATTCAAAAACTTCTTTTGTTCATCAAACGACAAATTTTTGAAGAATTGCATGACCTTATCCAATTCCTGATCCCGCCGTCGCGCAAGCTCCTGATTGAGAATAGTCTGGTACGAAGACAGAGTATCGAAATCCAGTCTGGAAACCGATAACTTAAATTCGGTTAAGTCTTGTTCAAATATATTGACTGCTTCTGAATTAACCCCCTGATTAAAAATAACTTCTTGTTCAGAATTAGTATTCGCTTTCTTACGCATATTTACTCACCCGTATAATTGTTGACTGGGCATACTTTAAAAGTATATGCGTCTGTTTGCAATCCACGGGGCTTTCAAATTTTTACTCGTAACGGCGCATTCCCCCATCTTTACCTAAGATGGAAAATCCTGATAGGAATTTAGCTTTTGCAAGAGCTGGCTTTCAACGATTTAATACATTATCGCTTGTAAGCAGGCTCTTCCATATCGGTATTTGATATAAGTATTTCCCATGCGCAAAAAAAAGAGGTCAGGCGCTTTTTCTGACCTCTTACTTGATCTGATGCCGGAAAGAGGAATCGAACCTCCGACCTGCTAATTACGAATCAGCTGCTCTACCGACTGAGCTATTCCGGC
>JAGRHM010000165.1:0-397 GCA_020445005.1 Candidatus Competibacteraceae bacterium
GAGCGCTGCGCGTTTCTGAGGGGGTATCTTTGATTTTGAAACCCGGCGTGAGCGGCTCATCGAAGTCAATCGTGAATTGCAGGAACCCAACATCTGGAACGATCCAGAGCGCGCCCAGGCTTTGGGCAAGGAGCGTGCGCAACTGGAAGCGGTCGTGGAGCGCTTGGAAAGCCTTGGTCGTGGCCTGAACGAATCTGCTGAATTGCTCACGTTGGCCGGCGAGGAAGGCGATGAAGACGCGATTGCCGAAGTTGCGCAAGATCTGCAACAACATGAGCGCATCGTTGCCGATCTGGAATTTCAACGGATGTTCTCCGGCGAGCTGGATTCCGGCAATGCTTTCCTCGATATCCAGTCCGGTTCTGGCGGCACTGAAGCGCAGGATTGGGCGGAGATG
>JAGRHM010000165.1:406-3016 GCA_020445005.1 Candidatus Competibacteraceae bacterium
TGTTGCGCATGTACCTGCGCTGGGGAGAGCGACGCGGCTTCAACACCGAGTTGCTGGAAGCCTCGCCCGGTGAAGTCGCGGGCATCAAAAGCGCCAGCGTCCGTTTTGAAGGCGCTTACGCTTTTGGCTGGCTGCGCACGGAAACCGGCGTTCATCGCCTGGTCCGCAAATCGCCGTTTGATTCGGGCAACCGCCGCCATACCTCATTTGCTGCGGTCTTTGTCTCCCCGGAAATTGATGACAGCATTGAAGTGGACATCAATCCAACCGATTTGCGCGTCGATGTCTACCGCGCTTCTGGCGCCGGCGGCCAGCACGTCAACCGCACTGAATCCGCGGTGCGCATCACTCATCTGCCCACCGGTATTGTGGTGCAATGCCAGAATGACCGCTCCCAACACAAGAACCGCGCTACCGCCATGAAGCAACTTAAAGCCAAGCTTTATGAACTGGAGCAGCAAAAGCGCAATACCCAGGCTCAGGCGCTGGAAGACAGCAAATCCGACATTGGTTGGGGCAGTCAGATTCGTTCCTATGTCCTGGATCAGTCGCGCATCAAGGACTTGCGTACTGGCGTCGAGACCGGCAACACCCAGGCGGTGCTGGATGGCGACCTGGATGATTTCATTGAAGCCAGTTTAAAAAGTGGATTGTAAGATAGTGAACGAAACCGTCGATTCTCCCAACGCAGCATTTGAAGAAAACAAGCTGATTGCGCTGCGCCGGCAAAAACTTCATGAATTGCGCCAGCAGGGCCATGCCTATCCCACCGATTTCCGGCGCGATGCGCTGGCGGCCGAACTCCATGCCGCCTGTGGTTGCCTCGATAACGCTGAACTGGAGGCTGCTCCTCGCCGGGCGCGCATCGCCGGGCGGATGATGGCTCAACGGATCATGGGTAAGGCCAGTTTCGTGCGTCTGCGCGATCAATCAGGCGACATTCAACTGTTCGTTCAGAAAAGCACCCTGCCGGAAGGACTCTACGAGGCGTTTAAAACCTGGGATCTGGGCGATATTCTCGGTGCCGAAGGCGTGGTGTTCAAGACCAAAACCGGCGAGCTGTCTATCAAGGTCGATGCCTTGCGCTTGCTAACCAAGTCGCTGCGTCCTCTGCCGGAGAAATTCCACGGGCTGGCCGATCAGGAAATCCGTTATCGCCAGCGTTATGTGGATCTGATCATGAACGAAACGACCCGCGCCACCTTCCGGTTGCGCTCGGCCCTAGTCGCCCATATCCGCGATTTTTTCAACCGGCGCGGCTTCCTGGAGGTCGAGACGCCGATGATGCAACCCATCCCCGGCGGCGCGGCGGCCCGGCCGTTTATCACCCATCACAATGCGCTGGATATGCAACTCTATTTGCGCATCGCCCCGGAGCTGTATTTGAAACGGCTGGTGGTCGGCGGGTTCGAGAAGGTCTACGAGATCAACCGCAATTTCCGCAACGAGGGATTATCCACCCGCCATAACCCCGAATTCACCATGCTGGAGTTCTATCAGGCTTATGCGGATTACCGTGATTTGATGGATTTGACCGAGGAGTTGCTGCGCGGCATGGCGCAAGCGATGCTCGGCGGCGCCATCATTGAGTATCAGGGCGAACATTACGACTTTGGCCAACCCTTCCAGCGCCTGACCGTGCGGGAGGCGGTGCTGCGCTTCAATCCAGCCATCGCCGCCGCTGAGCTGGATGATCTGGCGTCCGTCCGGCGTATTGCCCAAGGTCTCGGGGTGAACGTACAGTCGGAACAGGGTCTGGGGCGGGTGCAACTGGATATCTTCGAGCAGACGGTGGAGCATCAGTTGCGCGATCCGACCTTCATTACCGCCTATCCCACCGAGGTCTCGCCACTGGCCCGGCGTAATGACGCAGACCCAGGCGTTACGGATCGATTTGAGTTGTTTGTCGGCGGTCGGGAAATCGCCAATGGTTTTTCGGAGTTAAACGACCCCGAGGATCAGGCTGAGCGCTTTCGCAAGCAGGCGGAAGCCAAGGATGCAGGGGATCATGAAGCCATGCACTACGACGCCGACTACATCCGGGCGCTGGAATATGGCTTGCCGCCGACCGCCGGCGAGGGCATCGGCATCGACCGCTTGGCGATGCTGTTCGCCAATGCGCCTTCGATCCGCGATGTGTTGCTGTTTCCGCACCTCCGGCCAGAGTGAGCGGAAACGCTCCCTCTCCTGTTGGGAGAAGGAGCGTTTTTTTGCAAATCCTTAGCGGTCCAGTCCGACCACCTGCCTCATCTCCTCTTCTTCATCTACTGACTGATGCAACGCCCGGTTGACCGCACTAATCACTGCGTTCAGCGAAGCGGTCACAATGTTGCTGTCGATGCCGACGCCAAACAGCGAGGTGGCATCGCCATTCAGACGCACCTCAACATAGGAAACCGCCGTAGCGTTGGCCCCTGCGCCGATGGCGTGCTCGTGATAGTCGACAACGCGAACATTCAAGCCAAAATGCCGATTCAACGCATCAATGAAGGCGTCAATCGGACCATTGCCTTTACCGGAAAGTAACCGCTCTATGCCATGCTCGCGCAGCGTCGCCGTCAATTTGTGCGTGCTGCTGGCATGACTGTCTGGCGCGGTGCGGTAATCCAC
>JAGRHM010000166.1 GCA_020445005.1 Candidatus Competibacteraceae bacterium
TTCACTACCGGATGCAGAACGAAAAGACCGTTGAACGGGTCGCAGATACGGTAATGGCCACTGAATTCGGACTGTTCCGCGTATTGACTTACCAGGATGTCGTGGGTCGGCAGGTGCATTTCGCGCTGGTCAAGGGCGAGATTCAGGCTGGCGAACCGGTGCTGGTGCGGGTGCATGTCCAGCATTTGCTCAGCGACCTGTTGACTCTACAACTTCCCGACAGTGGTTGGCCCTTGCGCGATGCCCTGCAACGGGTGGCGAATGAATCAACCGGGATCCTGGTGCTGCTCAGTCGCCCGGAGGATCCTGCGACGCTGATTCGGCGGATGCGCGGTTATCAATTTGGCGCTGGCGAAACCTCTCGCGCGGCTGATCCTTCCGCCGAATTGCGCACTTATGGCATTGGCGCACAGATTCTGCTGGATATCGGCGTCCAGCGCATGCGCGTGCTGGGCGCGCCCAAACGTCTCAGCGGGCTGTCCGGTTTTAACCTGGAAGTCGTCGAATATGTTTCCTGACCTTGTTATTCCCCAATTTATTATCACGGAATCCTAGCTATGCAAGTCAACACTATAGAAGGCGACTTCACTCCACTTCAGGATGCCCGCTTAGCCCTAGTGGCGGCGCGCTTCAACAGCTTCATCGTGCAAAACCTGATTGACGGCGCGGTGGATGCCTTGCGCCGGCATGGGATGCCCGAGACCAATATCGACCTGATCTGGACGCCCGGATCGTTTGAACTGCCCCTGGCCGCCCAGCGCTTGGCCGCCAGCGAACGCTATGACGGTATTGTCGCGCTGGGCGCGATTATTCGCGGCGGCACTCCCCATTTCGAATACGTCGCCAGCGAGTGTGTGAAAGGATTGGCCGGCGTCTCGCTGAAGTACGATCTGCCGGTCGGTTTCGGCGTGTTGACCGTGGACACGATTGAACAGGCGGTGGAGCGCGCCGGAACCAAGGCGGGCAACAAGGGCGTTGAAGCCGCGATGGCGGTGCTGGAAATGGTCAGCCTGCTGCGCCGACTGGAAAGTTGAAAAGTGACCGAACCCCCTCGCAAAAATTTGCCCGGCAAACGCAGTTGGGCGCGGCGCTGCGCCGCGCAGGCATTGTATCAGTGGCAGATGACGGGTCAGGACCCGGCGATCATTGCCAGCGAGTTCCTGGCCGATCAGGATTTGCTCAAGGCCGATCCTGGTTATTTTCGAGAACTGGTGCATGAAACGCCTAAGTGCATGACCGAAATTGACGCTGCTTTGGAGCCGTTCCTGGATCGGCCACTAGTTCAGGTGGACCTGGTAGAACAAGCCATTCTGCGCATCGGTGGCTATGAGTTAATGCAACGTCCCGACATCGCCTATCGGATCATCATCAACGAAGCTGTGGAGTTGGCCAAGCTGTTTGGCGCGGAACAGGGCCATCGTTTCGTCAACGGGGTGCTTGACAAGCTGGCTCATGTAATCCGGCCGGTCGAATGCGCCCGTCGCTGATGATTTCCGACGAGCGGCATTGCGCGCGGTCATTCCCGCCGTTGCAAAAACCGGATGATCTCCAGCGCGAACGATTCTGCTCGCCAGGTACTGGTTGCAGTCACATGGGTTGCATACGGCATGATCCAGAGTCCACAGTTTGGAATGGCGCCGAACATTTCCAGAATCTGATCCAGCGGCGCTACTGGGTCACGATCGCCGACCACGATCAGCGTCGGTTGAGTGATGCGCTCCAGAATCTCCAGATCGTGGGCATGATCGCTGGTCGCCGGTTCCAGCGCTTCTGAAACCCGCAGGATGACGTCCTCCCAGGCATCCGGCCCGCCCTGGGGATGATGAACGTCGCTTAGCCATTTGTGCATCCCCACGCTGCGCCAGTACTCCGGGTCAGCCATATTGCGGGTTCCGGCATAGGTGACTTCATCCTTGCGGTAGCCGATCCGATACAATACCAGCCGTTTCACCCGTGCGGGGTAGTGAAGGGTTAGCCACAGCGCCACTGCCCCGCCCATGGAGGAACCCACTAGATTCGCTGCTGGCAACGTCAATTCATCCATCAACTCCAACACAGCGCGGCCCATATCGCTGACGGCAAGACGGTCGGCGATCATGGGACTGCGGCCATGCCCCAGATGGTCGGGCGTGATGACCCGAAAGTGGCGCGCTAAAACAGGCGCTTGTGGTTGCCACTCCGCGCTGCTCATGCCACCGCTGTGCAAGAGAATCAGCGGCTCGCCCTGGCCGCTTTCGGTGTAATGCAGGATCGTCATGCCGATATGCTCTCTATAAAATAAACGGCGGCTATTATAGCCATCCGGTTTGGCTTTCCCGATAATTCGGTCATTTAGATGCCTTATTTCCCACCCTAATCCTCCCCTCAGGGGAGAGAGAGGAGCACGTTTTCGATGAGCATGACTTCCCGCTATTATCGCGCCCTCGGTCCCCACGGCTTCCATCGAGTTCACTACACCGAATGGGGCGATCCCGACAATCCTAAAGTCCTGGTCTGTGTCCACGGGTTGACCCGCACCGGTCGTGATTTCGATTTTCTGGCCGCCACGTTGGAACAGGAATATCGAGTGCTTTGCCCGGACGTCGTCGGACGAGGTCAAAGCGACTGGCTGACCGACAAAGCGGACTATACCTATCCGCTTTACGTGAACGACATGGCTATGCTGCTGGCGCGCATTGACGCCGAGCGGGTGGATTTTGTCGGTACATCGATGGGGGGACTCATCGGCCTGTTCCTGGCCAGTCATACCGGGACTCCGATCCACAAGCTGGTTATCAATGATATTGGTCCGCGCATTCCCGCTGCGGGACTGGAGCGGGTTGCGGATTATGTCGGCCAGATTATCGTCTTTGAAAGCATTGATAAAATGGAGCGATTCCTGCGCACGATCGCCGCCGCATTCGGCAATTTAACGGATGAGCAATGGCGGCATATGACGGTGCATAGCGCCCGGCGACTGGAGGATGGCCGCTACACGCTGGCTTACGATCCGGGCATCGCCGTGAATTTTAAGACGCTGGACTTGAAGGATATTGACCTGTGGCCATTGTGGGACGCTGTACCCTGCCCAACCCTGGTACTGCGCGGCGAATACTCCGACATACTGGATCATGCTGACGCGGTCGCCATGACCGAACGCGGCCCCAAGGCGAAATTGATCGAGTTTCCCGGTATGGGCCATGCCCCGGCGCTGATGGCCGATGATCAAATCGCCGTAGTACGCGACTGGCTGCTGGCGGACTGAATTTCAAATCAGCCGGCTGTTCGCCCATACACCGTCGCCAGCCAAATGCCCAAAGCAATCAAGGCAATCCCGGCGGCGTGGAAAACGTATAGTCGTTCGCCAAGGAAAATCATCGCCAGCACCGCGCCAAAGGCCGGCATCAGATGTAGAAACTGGCCGGCGCGATTGGCGCCTAATTCGGCTACCGCCCGGTTCCAGAAGATGTAGGCCAGAATGGAGGGAAACAGCGCCAGATAGAGAATGCTGACGATGGTTGCCGTATTGAGCATGAAAAATCGGTCATGAGCCAGATCCCAGCCATACAACGGCGTCAGAAGAATAACGCCAATGATCATGGTCGCCGCCTGGAAATTTAATGGCTCCAGTTGCGCCGGGCGCCAGCGTAAACAAACCGAGTACAAGGCCCAACTCAACACCGCTGCCAGAATCCACAGGTCACCGGAATTGACCTGCTGCGCCAGCAAATTCCCTGGGGCGCCGCGACTGACAATGGCCAACACGCCCGACAGCGACAAAGCAATGCCCAGCATCTGCCAGCCGGTCACGGTCTGGCGCAACAGCAGGAAGGACAGGGCGACAATCAGGACCGGCGTGATGGACAACATAATCACCGCGTTGGTCACGGTGGTAGTTTGCAGGCCGATATAGACGCAGGTGTTAAAATTCACCACGCCCAGCAAGCTGAGCCACAACAGGATCGGCCAATGTCGGCGCAGCAGTGGGCCTTGTCGACGCAGCGAGTTCCAGACGAAAGGGAGTAGAATCAGCAGCGCCACCGCCCAACGCCAGAATGACAGGGAAAAGGGCGTGAAAACGGTATGCACCGCCCGGCCCAGGACAAAATTCCCGGACCAGAACAAGGTAGTTAGCACCAAAAGCAAATAGGGCGAGGGATGCCAGGAAGATGGATTCATGAGGATGGACGATCGTTTACTTTTCAACGGGATTTACGCGCATTCGGTTTAGTTGGCTGCGCCGCTCCCGCCCCATCATACGCAACTTTCAGGAATAGCGATGCCCGAACCGACGCCACAGGCGCAATTTCCCTGGACCCCGGACGGTTGGCGAAACCGGCCAGCGGTGCAGATGCCGGATTATGAAGATGCCGTGGCGCTGGCTGAGGTCGAGGAGCGGCTAGCGCATTCATTGCCGTTGGTATTTACTGGCGAAATCGACGCCTTACGCATACAACTGGCCGAGGTTGCCGCTGGCCGCGCTTTTCTGTTGCAGGGCGGCGATTGCGCCGAAAGCTTTGGCGATTTTAACGAGCGCGCCATCACCGACACGTTCCGGGTGCTGTTGCAAATGGCGGTGATTCTGACCTTTGCTGCGGCCTGTCCCGTGGTCAAGGTCGGGCGGCTAGCGGGGCAGTTCGCCAAACCGCGCAGCGCCCCGGTGGAGACTCGCGAGGGAGTCAATCTGCCCAGTTACCGGGGCGATATGGTCAACGGTCTCGACTTTACCCCGGAAGCGCGCCGGCCCGATCCGCGCCGCCAGTTGCGCGCCTATTCCCAGTCGGCGGCAACGCTGAATCTGCTGCGGGCGCTGGCCCAGGGCGGTTTTGCCGATTTACACCGGGTTCAGCAATGGAACCTGGATTTTTTACGCGCCAGTCCGCAGGGGACCCGTTACCGCGATCTCGCCGGGCGCATCAGCGAAACCCTAGCCTTCATCCGCGCTTGCGGGCTGGACGCTGCGACGGATCCGCAGGTGCGGCAGGTGCAATTTTACACCTCACATGAGGCGTTGTTGCTCGGTTATGAGCAGGCGCTGACCCAGCGCGATCCGCTCAGCGGCGCATGGTGCGATGGTTCCGCACACTTTTTATGGATCGGCG
>JAGRHM010000167.1 GCA_020445005.1 Candidatus Competibacteraceae bacterium
TTACCTGGAGCAATTGTTCGCCAAGCTGCGCAAGCATGGTTTGGTCGAAGGCGTGCGTGGGCCAGGCGGCGGATACCGTTTGGCGCGGATGCCAGACCAAGTCACGGTCGCCAACATCATCAGTGCTGTCGATGAGCGGCTGGATGCAACCCGTTGCTGCGGCGATGAGAATTGTCAGGGGGGGCGGCGTTGCCTGACCCATCAGCTATGGACTGATCTCAGTCGGCAAATCTTCACCTTCCTGGAAGGCATTACCTTGGCGCAATTTGTCGATCGTCCGATGATCAGCGAAATTAACGCGCATCACCGCCATCACACGCGCCGACGGGATCGCATCCAGCCGATCCGGTTGCCGGCTGTCGTGTGAATGTCGGCGCGCTTGTCCCTGCCGGCGGGTAATGCGTTTACCGATCTATCTGGACTATGCTGCGACCACACCGGTCGATCCACGGATTGCCGCCCTGCTAGGGCGGCATCTGACCCTGGAAGGCATATTCGGTAACCCTTCCTCTACAACCCATGTCTTTGGCAGACAAGCGGCGCAAGCTATCGAAACGGCCCGCCGCCAGGTTGCCGATCTGCTTAACGCTGATCCACGGGAAATCATCTGGACCTCGGGCGCAACCGAAGCCAATAATCTGGCGCTGGCCGGCGTCATGCGCGCCCAAGCGCGGCGGGGCCGGCATTTAATCACCAGTAAAACCGAACATAAAGCTGTGCTGGACGTCTGCCAGCGGCTTGGGCAAAACGGTTGCACAGTCACTTATCTCGACCCGAACCCGGATAGCCGAATTTCCCTGGAGCGCCTTGCCGGGGCGCTACGGCCTGACACCGTGCTGGTGTCATTGATGCACGTCAACAACGAAACCGGCGTTATTCACGACCTGGCGGCGATCGGCGCGCTGGCGCGCGAGCACGGCGTTTTATTCCACGTCGACGCTGCGCAAAGCGCCGGGAAATTGCCTATCGATTTGCAAAAGCTGCCGGTCGATTTACTCAGCCTCAGCGCGCACAAACTGTATGGACCCAAGGGAATCGGCGCGCTCTATGTCCGCCAACGCCCGGTGCGCGTCCGACTGGAGCCACTGCTGTATGGCGGCGGCCAGGAGCGCGGCTTGCGCGCTGGCACTTTGCCGACCCATCAGATCGTGGCAATGGGGGAAGCCTTGCGCATCGCCGGCGAGGAGATGGACGCCGAGCAAGCGCGGGTTCGGTTCTTGCGGGACCGGCTATGGCAAGCATTTGCCGCGCTGGAGGCCGTGGAGTTGAATGGCCATCCGCAGGATAACGTCGCCGGCATTTTCAATGTCAGTTTCATGGGCGTCGCCGCCGAGGCGGTGCTGGCGGCCTTGCCGGAGATTGCCGTATCCACCGGTTCGGCCTGTACGTCGGCGACCAACGAGCTTTCGCATGTGCTGCGGGCGATGGGCGTCGATCGGCTTCGTGCGCGCGCGGCGATCCGTTTTAGTCTGGGCCGTTTCACTACGGTTGAGGAGGTCGACTATACCGCCAGTGCGGTGATTAAGGCCGTCAACCGGCTACGGGAATTGTCGCCGCTGTGGGAGAATCAACGCACCAGTTGATTCAGATCGAAAATCGGCAGCAGAATCGCCAACACGATGACCAGCACTACGCCGCCCATCACCAGAATCAGCATCGGCTCAAAAATCCCCAATAGCGCGGCAACTAAGGTTTCGGTCTCGCGCTCCTGCTGGACCGCCGCCCGCTCCAGCATATTCTCCAACCGGCCGCTGGCCTCGCCACTGGCGATCAACTGCACGGTCATCGGCGGAAAGTAACCGCTGTTGCTGATGGCTTTTTGCAAACTGGCCCCTTCCTTGACCCGCACTGCGGCCTGCTCGACGGCTTCCCGCATCGGTAGATTACTTAATACCTGCGCCGAAATGCGCATCGCCTCCAGCACCGGTACGCCACTGGCCATCAGAATGCTGAAAGTGCGGGCGAAGCGGGCGGTATTCGCGCCGCGCGTCAACCGGGCAACCAAGGGCAATTTGAGCAGGATGCGATGAATGCGCCGCTTAAAACCGATCCGCCGCAGCGCGTAGACCCAGCTTGCAACGCCAACAGCTAGTCCTCCCAGCACCAGCCCACCGTATTCACGCAGAAAATCGCTGAGCGCAATCAATCCCCGGGTCAACGCCGGCAACTGCTGGTTGAGACTGCTGAAGACCTGCACAACCTGGGGCACCACGTAGGTCAACAGGCCGGCGACAATCAGGATGGCGACCCCAGTTAACAACAACGGATAAAACAGGGCCAGTCCAACCTTTTGGCGCATCTGCTGGCGGGCTTCGGTGTAATCGGCCAGCCGCTCGAACACTACGTCCAGATGGCCGGACTGTTCGCCAGCGGCGACTGTTGCCCGATAAAGTTCCGGGAACACCTGGGGAAAATCGCCCAGCGCAGTTGCTAGGGTATGCCCCTCCAACACCCGGGCGCGCACCGCCAGCAACAGGCCATTCAATCGCGCCCGCTCGGCTTGCCGTGCCACCGCGCCCAGAGCCTCCTCCAGAGGCAGCCCGGAACCGACCAGGGTCGCCAGTTGCCGGGTGATCAGCGCTAGATCAGTGGGACTAATGCGGGGCCGAAATAGTCGCAAACGACCCTCGCGCTCCTGGCTGGCGACTTCCTCAACGCCCAGGGGGTTGAGATGGCGCTCACGCAGTAACTGGCGAGCCATACGCGGGGTATCAGCTTCGATCAACCCTTTGCGCTGACGACCGCGCTCATCAAGCGCGGTGTATTGGAAAGCAGGCATTAATCTTCCCGCGTGACCCGCACCAGTTCCGCGAGAGCGGTGTCGCCGGCCAAAACGCGACGGCGGCCATCGTCGCGAATACTGCGGCTGGACAAGCGCGCATGGCGCTCCATCTCCTGCTCGCCCTTGCCTTCGTGAATCAAAGTCTGCATCGCTTCATCCACGGTCACTAGCTCAAAAATGCCGGTGCGGCCCCGGTAGCCGGATTGATTGCAATGCTCGCAGCCCACCGGGAGGTAAAGCAGCGGCGGCGGTGCGCTCGAATCGATCCCTAGAACGTCCAGGTCGGAAGCGGTGGCAGGATGCGGTTGCTTGCAATGTGGGCAGAGTTTACGCACCAGCCGTTGCGCCAGTACGCCGATCAATGAAGAAGACAACAGGAACGGCTCGACGCCCATATCGCGCAACCGGGTAATAGCGCCCACGGCGCTGTTCGTGTGCAGGGTCGACAGCACCAGGTGACCCGTCAACGACGCTTGCACCGCAATTTCGGCAGTTTCCAGATCGCGGATTTCACCGACCATCACCACATCCGGGTCCTGACGGAGAATCGCGCGCAATCCCCGCGCAAAGGTCATTTCGACCTTGGCGTTCACCTGCGTCTGACTGATCCCATCCAGGTAATACTCAATAGGATCTTCGACGGTCATGATGTTGCGCTTGCGGTCGTTCAACTGGATGAGTCCGGCATACAGCGTCGTGGTCTTTCCGGAGCCGGTGGGACCGGTAACCAGCAGAATGCCGTGCGGGCGATGGATCAGCCGCAGCAGGCGCGTCTCGTCGCCCGATTCCATACCGAGATGTTGCAAGTCGAGCCGTCCCTCGCGCTTGTCCAACAGACGCAACACGACGCGCTCGCCGTGACCGGTGGGCAGGGTCGACACCCGCACATCCACCGGCCGCCCGGCGACTTTCAGTGAAATCCGCCCATCCTGCGGCAAGCGCTTTTCGGCAATATCCAGATGCGCCATGACCTTGACCCGGGACACCAGCAACGGCCCAAGAGCGCGCGGCGGTTGCAACGCCTCACGCAACACGCCGTCCACCCGGAACCGCACCAGCAAGCGGTTCTCGAAGGACTCGATATGAATGTCCGAGGCATTCTCCTTGATCGCTTCAGTCAACAGGGCATTGATCAGACGAATGATCGGCGCATCATCGGCGCTCTCCAGCAGATCCTCCGGCTCCGGCAAGCTCAGCGCGACCTGATTGAGATCAATCTCCTCGCCAAAATCTTCCATCATCCGCGCCGCGCCATTACTATCGCCCTCGTAGGCATCCTGCAGCAGGCGCTCGAATTGTTCAGGCGTGACCGGCACTGGACGCAGCGGCGCGTTCAAATGGCGGCGCAACTCGGCCAGACTGCGGACACTAACGCCGGGTCGGCAAGCAATGCCCACGCCACCCTCACGCTCATCCAGCACCAGTACGCCATGCCGTTTCGCGAAGGCATAAGGCAGGCGCTGTGGAGGCGCCGGGGATGATTGACTATCCAGGGCAGTCAGCACGGGTTCAACAGGCATGATTACTTGTTGCCAAAGCCAAATTCCACCGACGGCGCAACCGGCGGCGGTGGCGGGGGAGGCGCATTGGTAGGCGTTAGATTGAGAATGGTTCCCTGTTGCTTCACTTCCTCCGAGGGTTTCAGAAGCGGCGGTTGCACATTAGGCAACAAGTAATCCGCCCTTTCCCGCGCGGCTATTTGCTGTTGCCGGATATAGTTATATTTATCGCTGGTGTATAAGGTCCCCTGGGCTGGATCTCGTAAAATGACCGGGTGCAGGAACACCATCAGGTTACGTTTAAGGCGATTGGTATCACGATATCGGAAGAGATTGCCCAGCAAGGGTACATCGCCTAGCAAGGGCACTTTTTGCGCGCTCTCGGTTAATTGATCGTCGATCAATCCGCCCAACACCAGAATCTGACCATCCTCGACCATCACAATGGTCTTGATCGAACGCTTGTTGGTAGTCGGTCCCTGAGTCGCAGCATTGGCCGAGGGCACCACGCTGGAAACCTCCTGTTCAATTTCCAGCTTGACGGCGTTGCCTTCATTAATCTGCGGTTTTACCGTAAGTTTGATGCCCACGTCATCCCGCTGAATGGTCTGAAAAGGATTGCCCACTTGCGTCGTGCTATCGCCGGAAGAGGTAGACGTCGTGTAGCTGCCGGTCACGAAGGGCACATTCTGACCGACAATGATTTGCGCTTCTTCATTGTCCATGGTGACCACCGTGGGGGTGGACAAGACGTTGGTGTCGGCATCCTTGGCCAGGGCGCTGATCAACGCGCCGAAACGGTTGGTTCCGGTGAAATCGCCAACGCCCAACTGAATGCCTTGCGGGACTTGGGAAGCCTGAATCGACGAAATATTGCCTTCGTCGATCTGCGCGGCCAAACCGGCTATGTTAGCCAGACTGGAGGCTCCAGCGTCAAAATTGGTAAAGCCGATCAAGCCGTTTTGGCTGGAATCCACGGCCCATTGCACCCCGAGTTGCGCGGTCTTTTCGGCGGAAATTTCGGCGATGACCGCCTCAACCAGCACCTGCGCCCGGCGAATGTCCAATTGGGCGATAACTGAGCGCAGGGAACGGATGATGTCCGGCGGCGCAGTGACCACCAGGGCGTTGGTCGCCTCATCCGCCTGGATATCCACCAGGCTGTTTCCGCCACTGCTGCTCACCCCACCGCCGGGGGGCGCGCCCGGTTGCCCGGGAACCGGGGCGTTGCGGGCGACTTCATTGCTCAAATTCTTGCTGACGCCTTGCAACACAGTGACCAGATCCTTGGCTTTGGCATAACGCAGATAAATGACCTGGGTGTTGCCGCCGGCGTCGACTGGGGTATCCAGGTGAGTAATCAAGGTCCGCAACCGCACTCGCGAGGTCTGGTCGCCGCTGAGCAAAATACTGTTCGTACGCTCATCCGCCACCATGCGCGTCGGCGCGCCCACGCCAGCGGCAGGATCAGCCCGGCCCTTGGTTTGCTCCAGCGCGGTGAGCACCCGCACGATCTCGGTCGCTGAAGCATGGCGCAAGGCCACGATCTCGACTTCCTCATTGCTGGCCAGATCAATGCGGCTGATGATGCTGGCGATGCGCTCGACATTCGCCGAATTGTCAGAAATGATCAGCACATTGGTCGGCGTGTAAGCGGCCAAGTGACCCTGGGGAGGAATGAGGGGACGCAGAATCGGCACAATCTGTGCGGCCGATACGTTTTGCACTTGAATGACGCGAGTCACGATTTGATCCGGCTCGATTCCACGCGATCGGTCAACCGTCGGCACGCTTTCCTGCTTGGCGCCGGCCGCCGGGACGATTTTAATCACCTTGTCGCCAGGCACCGCCGCGAAGCCATGGACGCCGAGCACCGCCAGGAATACTTCGTAAAGCTCCTTCTCGTCCATCGGCTTGGAAGAAATGATGGTCACTCGACCCTTAACGCGGGGATCAACGATGAAATTCTTGCCGGTCAGCACCGACATGCTTTCCACCAGCGCGTTGATATCCGCATCCTTGAGATTCAAGGTCACCGGCGCAGCCAGGACCGGCAAGGTTAAAATCCCGGTCAACAACCCTGCAAAAAATTGGCAGAGCAAGGCATGTCGTTGGGAATTCAACCATTTTTTGAGCCAATAAGTCATGGTTATCATTAAAATCAGTAGACACGGTGGCTAGAACAGCTCTATTCCCTTTTGCTATGAGCTATCCAGAGTAAAGGTCAGAGAGACTTCAGCGCCATTGCGCAGCACGCGCACATCAATTTGGCTAGCGCTCATTAATTCCTGCAGGAGGGCCAGACCCTGGGCCGGACTGTTCAGGCGCGTCCCATTGATTTCAGTCAGCACATCGCCGCCGTTCAAACCGAGTTGCTGGAAAATGCGCCGGTCGCGTCCCGGCCGCAGCCGGAAGCCCATAAATTGACCATTTTGCACATAGGGACTGGCAAAGGCGATATCCTCCAGCGCCTGTGGCCGACCGGATATTTCGCCGCGCAATCGGTCGGCAATGGCGCTGGCGTCGATCACTTGAGGCGCATTAAAAGTGCTCGGAGGATCGGGTTCTTCTTCCAGGGGGACCGGCAATACCGGTGGTTCCGGCGTGACCACCGGACGATTAGGGTCATCCAGTTTCGGCAGCTTGATCAGCTCCTCACGACCATTTCGCGACACCACGACCTGGTCGCGTTCAATCCGTTCCAGCCGAACGCCTCCAGGCAGGGAATCGCCAATGCGATAACCCCGTTCCAAACTGTTGCCGTCGGCAATCAGCGCCAGCGCTCGACTTTGACCGCGTTCGGTGAAAAAAACGCCTACCAGGCGCAAATTCAGTGGCGTAACCGGCATGGGCGCCGGCGTTGCCACCACCGGGCGACTGGCCTCGACCTTGCCGAAAAGATGCCATGCGCTGATCGTAGCGACGTCCGCCGGTTGCCGGGCGGCGGGACCGGCGCTGGTTCCCGATTCCATTGCCGGCGACGTTATGACTGACGCCAGGGATGAAGACTGACCGGTCAGCACGGACCAGGTTAAGCCCGCCAGCGTGTGCGCTATGGCGATCACCAGCAGCAGGTTGACCGCGACCATCGCCATTTCCGTCCAGTTTTCGGCGTGGGGTAACCGGCGCGGCAGGAATCGCGCTACTCTCCGAGATGCGCGCGGCATGGCGTTTACGAAAGACAGTTTCATGGGAGGATCACAAACGATAAGGTTTCCGACATGACAAAAAGACCGTCGTAGCCGGCTCTGAATTCCCATGATCCAATCGTCAACGTTGACTTCGGGATAACGCCAGAGATGGCGTAATTGTTGCGATCCCAGCAACCGCCGGTTTGGCGCGCACCCCGATGACGCGACCTGACTGCGGAGGTCGCGGCAACTGCAAATGCTGCGTCATTAAGGCGCCTAATCGGTCTAATATCGAGAGAGGCATCACCGCGCTGTGCCGTTCGGTCAGGTCCACATGAATCACCATCAATTCCGTAGTCGCTGACA
>JAGRHM010000168.1 GCA_020445005.1 Candidatus Competibacteraceae bacterium
TGTCGATGTTGACCACGCCGACGCCGCCGGCGCAGGAGGTCAACATGCCGAGCAGCGCCGACAGCCCCTGGAAATTCGCGCCATAACCCACGCTGGTCGGGACAGCGATGACCGGGCGTGCGGTCAAGCCGGCAACGACGCTGGCCAATGCGCCTTCCATCCCGGCCACGACGATGATCACTCGCGCGCTACGAATGATTTCCATCCGGGCCAGTAACCGATGCAAACCGGCCACGCCCACGTCATTGATCCGCGCCACGCGATTGCCGAACAACAGCGCTGTTTCCGCGGCTTCCTCAGCGACGGACTGATCGGAGGTGCCGGCGGTGACAATGGCGATAGTGGTTTCGGTCAACGACCGTTCGCGCCGCTGGATGACCAGGGTGCGGGCCAGGGGATTGTGACGAGTCTGGGGATAATCCGCCATGATGGCTTGCGCCATTGCCGGCGGGACGCGCGTGGCCAGAATGTCGCTTTCGCCTTCCAGCAGGGTGGCGACGATCGCCTGAACCTGAGCAATGGTCTTGCCCGCGCAATAGATGACTTCGGGCTGGCCGCGCCGCAATTCCCGATGGTTATCCAGCACCGCCTCGCCCAGATCGCGGAAGGGTAGATCGCGCAACCGGTCCACCGCCCGTTCAACGGCCAACTCGCCGGAATGCACCTGTTCCAGCAGCGTGCGCAAGGCTGCTTCATTCACGGTCATTCACTCCGCCGTCGGCGTGATGTTGAAACTGCCCATCCGGTAGCCCTGCAAGTCCAGGGTGATGTGCTGGAAACCGCAGGCGGTCAACGCTGCAACCACCTGGGTGCTGATCTTCTCCTCAAGCAACCGGGCCTGTTCAGCACGATGTACTTCAATCCGCGCCAGATCGTCATGGCAACGCACCCGCACCGCGCTGAACCCAAGGTCAAGCAACGCCTGTTCCGCAGCTTCCACCCGGCGCAACAGTTCGGGACGCGCTTCGGTCCCATGCGGCAGGCGAGTGAGCAGACAAGCTCCCGCGGGCTTGTTCCAAACCGCCAGGTTCAGGGCCTGGGCATACCGGCGAATCTCGGCCTTGCCCAACCCGGTTTCCAATAATGGGCTGCGAATGCCTAATTCCCGCAGGGCGCGCATGCCTGGACGGTAGTCGTCGAGATCGTCGCGATTCGTTCCATCGGCTAACCAGGCATAGTCTTCAGCAGCAGTAATGGTTTGCAACCTGGCAAACAGCGTCCGCTTGCAACGGTAACAACGGTCCGGGGGATTATGGGAAATTTCTTCCGAAATCGGCCATTCCAGTACCTGATGACGCACTCCCAACCGGGCGGCCAAGGCACGGGCCTCGTTGATTTCGTGGGAGGTCATGTAGGGCGTCTGTACAGTCAACGCCAGCACTCGTTCACCTAACGCCTGGTGCGCCGCCGCCAACAGCAGACTGCTGTCCAGCCCTCCAGAGCAGGCCACGGCGATCGACTCCATGCCGCGCAACACCTCCAGCAGGCGCTGATAACCGGCTTCGTTGAGTACGGCTTTGATTTCGGAAATCACGAATTTACCCGGTCAGGGTCCGCCGTGCGCGCACGGCCTGAGCCAGTTGGTCGAGTACGCGCACGGAATCCTCCCAGCCGATGCAGGGGTCGGTGATGCTTTGACCATAGGTCAGGGGTTGATCCAGGCGCAGATCCTGCCGTCCCTCGACCAAATGCGACTCCACCGCCACTCCCATGATGCGCACGCTGCCCGCCGCGATTTGTTCAGCGACCGCCGCGCCCGAAACTAATTGCCGCTGGAACCCTCCAGGCGTGTTGCCGTGCGAGAGATCGATCATCAACCGTTCCGGCAAACTGAACCGGGCGAGTTCAGCGCAGGCTGCCTCCACATTCGCTTGATCGTAGTTAGGCTGGCTTCCCCCGCGCAGGATAACGTGGCAGTCGGGGTTGCCTAGGGTATCAACAATCGCCACCTGCCCGGATTTATGCACCGACAGGAAGTGATGGCGCTGGCGGGCGGCTTGAATCGCCGCGATCGCGATCCGCACGTTACCGTCGGTGCCATTCTTGAATCCGACCGGCGACGACAACCCGGAAGCGAGTTCGCGATGCACCTGCGATTCGGTGGTCCGCGCCCCGATCGCGCCCCAGGAGACCAGATCGCCGATGTACTGGGGAGAGATAACATCGAGGAATTCGCAGCCGGCGGGAACGCCCATCTGATTGATGCGCACAAGCAGGTCGCGGGCGATGCGCAGTCCTTCGTTGATGCGGAAGCTGCCGTTCAGATAGGGATCGTTGATCAGGCCCTTCCATCCGACGGTGGTGCGCGGCTTCTCGAAATAAACGCGCATAACGATTTCCAGATCTTCGCCCAACCGGTCGCGCTCTGCTTTCAGGCGCGACGCATATTCCAGCGCGGAAGCGGGATCGTGGATGGAGCAAGGCCCGATCACAACCAGGAGCCGGTCGGAAACGCCATGCAGGATGGCGCGCACCTGGTCGCGGGTCTTCTCGATGAACGCTTCCGTTGGCGTGTTCTTAATCGGAAAGAACTGAATGAGGTGCGCCGGCGGAGGCAATGGCAAAATGTTCTCGATGCGCTGGTCATCAGTCGCCGAGGTGCGGTCGGTTAGCGGGGACACCAACCCGTCGTTTTCGTTAGAGAAATGGGGCATGATCTAAGCATCTCTTGGAAGCAAGCATCAGTTTTTCAAGCGGGCGGGAAGGCCAGCCCAAGGTTGATGAGTATAACGACTATCGGCTTAATCCAGAGTAGTCGTTTAGTCCCCTTTTTTTCAAAGGGGGAGATTCTGCGCTAACCAATCCACTTGATCGTTTAACATAATGAGAATGGGTATTATCAATCGTGCATCTTCTGTTTCCGTTCCTGATACCTGAAACCTCTACTGGAGTCCAGAATCGGAATGCCTACATTGAACTGGATCGGCAAGGAAGCCGTTGTCAAACATCACAAAGAAGCGCCGTTTCGGCTGCTGGAGCCGGTGCTGGAGTTCTCTTGTGGCCCGGCAAACAGCGGTAACCTGATCGTGCAGGGCGACAACCTGCATGCGCTCAAGGCGCTGCTCCCGCGCTACGCCGGACAGGTCAAGTGCATTTACATCGACCCGCCGTACAACACCGGCAACGAGGGCTGGGTTTACAACGATAACGTCAATAGTCCGGAAATTCGCAAGTGGCTGGGCGAAGTGGTCGGCAAGGAAGGCGAAATGCTGGATCGGCACGACCGCTGGCTGTGCATGATGTATCCGCGCCTCGTGCTGCTGCGGCAGTTTCTGCGCGAGGATGGCGCGATCTTCGTGTCCATTGACGACAACGAGGTGGCAACGCTGCGGTTGTTGATGGATGAGATATTTGGTGTATACAATTTTATCGGCAGTATCGCTTGGAAGAATGCTACCGATAATAATCCAACAAGGATAGTTCCGGAACATGAATATATTTTGTGTTTCGCTCGTGATAAGCAGAGACTTGAAAAGGTCTGGAAATCCTCGACCATTGCTAGTAAGGAAAAGCTTCTTGGGATTGAGGCATCTATTCTAAAAAAACATAAGAAACAAGTAGAAAGAGAGACTGCTTTTCGGGCTTGGCTAAAAGATAACAAACCCTATGTCTGGCCATTTCAAGATTACAAATTCATAGATGAACATGGAATTTATACTGGCATTCGTGGAGTCCACAATCCAGGCAAGGATGGCTACCGATACGACGTAATTCACCCAGAAACTAAAAAGCCCTGTAAAGAACCTCTTATGGGTTATAGGTTTCCAGAGGAGACAATGAGACAGCTTGTTGCAGAAGGTAGAATAATTTTTGGCATAGATGAAACAAAAATAATTGAGCTAAAAGTATATCTCCGAGATTATCAAGCAAAGCTTTCAAGTGTCTATGAACTCGATGGACGGGCAGGGACTAATGAGATAAAAGATATATTTCCAGAGAGCAAGCGTCATTTTAATTTCCCGAAAATATCACAACTTATTCAGGACTTGATTTCATTCGCCACCGACAAAGATTCCCTGATTCTCGACAGCTTCGCCGGTTCTGGAACCACCGGCCACGCCGTACTCAAGCAGAACGCCCAGGATAGCGGCAACCGCCGTTTCATCCTGGTCGAGATAGACCCGAAGATTGCCGAAAATGTGACCGCCGAGCGCATCAAGCGCGTCGCCAGCGGCTACACGAACGCCAAAGGCAACGCGGTTGAAGGACTCGGCGGCGGCTTCCAGTTCTGCCGCCTGTCCGCCGAACCGCTGTTCACCGCCGACGGCCAAATTCGCCCCGACGTGACCTTTGCGCAACTCGCAGAATTCGTCTGGTTCGCGGAAACCGGAACGGGTTACGCCAGTAAAGCCGATAGTCCATTGTTGGGCGTCCATGATGGCCGCTCGATTTATCTCCTCTACAACGGCATCCTCAAAGACCAATCGGCTGTTGGCGGCAACGTCCTCACCGGAGCTGTGTTCGACCGGCTCCCCAAGTTCGCCGGGCCGAAAGTGATCTACGCCGCCGCCAACCGCATGGGAACCCGCGCCGGGCGTGAAGGCGTCACCTTCAAGCAAACGCCTTATGCGCTGGAGCTGTGAACGTGGCCAACGAATTGAAGGTGATCATTATCGCTGGGCCGAATGGGGCGGGGAAAACCACCTTTGCGCGAGAATTTCTGCCCAATGAAGCCGGCTGTCCGGTATTTGTGAATGCAGACTTGATCGCCGCCGGGCTGGCTCCTTTTGCACCCGAAATGGCGGCTGTGCAGGCGGGACGCCTGATGCTGTCGGAGCTGGAGCGGTATTTTGCTGCTCGCGAGAATTTTGCCTTTGAAACCACGTTGTCGGGCCGCATCTATCTGCGCCATATTGCCCGTTGGCAGGCGGCCGGCTATCGCGTGGAATTGATCTTTCTATGTCTGTCCAGTGCCGAGGAAGCGGTAGCGCGTGTGGCCGAACGGGTCAGACAGGGTGGTCATTCCATTGCTGAGGACGTTATCCGCCGCCGTTTTGAGATCGGACTGATGAACTTTCACCAGTATTACGCCCCGATAGCTGACTTCTGGGCACTCTACGACAACTCCGGCAAGATTCCCCTGCTGCTGGATTGGAGGGAACGATGAACACAAAACCGATTGAAGAGGCCCGTAATGCAGATTTACGCGGTTCCTGGCCTGCCTTGCAGCGTGCAGCCCAGCGGGCGCGGCAGATTGCAGCGCAAACGGGGACGGCAATCGTGGTCGTGCATAATGGAGTCATGGAACATATTTATCCCAGCGCACCTGGCGCGATTGACCGTGAGCAAGCCGCAACGTCCGCAGACGGAAAACCCGTGTGAGTGCTTTTGTTCCAAAAATCTATCAACAGCAGGTCCTCGACAGCGTGGAAGCGTATTTCAAGGCGTGCCACGAGCTGCCCTCCCCCTCGATTGCCTTCACCGCCGCCACTGAACGATTGTGGGGTCGCGGCCTGTCCTACAACCCGCTGTCGGGCTTTCCAAAAGACATGCCGTATTTCTGTCTGCGCATACCGACCGGCGGCGGCAAGACCTGGCTCGCCGCCAAGAGCGTGGCGCGGGTCAACACGCACCTGCTGCGTTGCGAACACAGCATCATTCTGTGGCTGGTGCCAAGCAAACCGATTCGGCAACAGACCCTGAAGGCGCTCAAGGATCGGCGGCATCCCTATCACAGCGCCTTATGCGAAGCGGGACCGGTCACCGTGCTGGATTTGGAAGAGGCCAAAAGCGTCACCCGCGCCACCCTGGACACCTCGACCACCCTCATCGTCGCCACCCGGCAGGCGTTCCAGGTCGAGGAAGAAGAATGCCGCAAGGTCTACCAGTCCAGCGGTGCGTTGATGCACCATTTCGACCATCTATCGCCCACGCAGCGCGACACCCTATTAACCGAGGGCGAAGACGCGGAGCGCACGATTCCGTATTCGCTGGCCAACGTGCTGCGGTTGCGTCGGCCCTTCGTGATCGTGGACGAGGCGCACAACAGCCGAACGGAACTGGCTTTCGACATGCTGGCGCGCTTCCGTCCCAGTGGAGTCATGGAGCTGACCGCCACCCCCGACCTCGAACGCACGCCCAGCAACGTGCTGCACAGCGTGTCCGCCGCCGAACTCAAAGCCGAGGAAATGGTCAAGCTGCCGGTCGTACTCGAAACCGAACCGAACTGGCAACAGTGCCTGGCCGACGCCATCAGCCGCCGGGATGCCTTGCACAAGCTGGCCGATGAGGAGCGGCGCACTGGCGGGGCTTACCTGCGGCCCCTCGTGCTGATCCAGGCGGAGCCGCGCCGCGCCGGCGTCGAGACGCTGGATGTTGCGTGCGTGCGCAACGAGTTGATCACGAACCATCACATTCCGGCCAATGAAATTGCGGTCGCCACCGGCGAGGAAAAGGGCCTCGAACAGATCGACGCCGACTATAAACTCGGCATTGCCGACCCGGCTTGTCCGGTCAAATTCGTCATCACGCAAAAAGCGCTGGCCGAAGGTTGGGATTGCCCCTTCGCCTACCTTCTGGTCAGCATGGCCGCGCTGCATTCGGCCACAGCGGTCGAACAGTTGCTCGGGCGCGTGTTGCGGCAACCCGGTGCGCAGCACGCCCAGGCGCAGGCGTTGAATCAGTCCTACGCTTTCGTCGTCTCCCGCAGCTTTGCCGAAACCGCTAACGCCTTGCGCGACCGCCTGGTGACTGGAGCTGGCTTCGAGCGCCGCGAGGTGAGCGAGTTCGTGACGGCAGCCAAAGCCGAACAAGCGCGGCTGGATTGGACGGGCCACGCCGGGCGCGTCATCGTTCGTCCCGTAGCGATCACCTTGCCGGAGAAGCCGGACCTCAAAAACGTACCCAAACCGCTGCGCGACAAGGTGGCCTGGGACGGCAAGCTGAACACGTTGACCCTCCGCGCACCGTTGACCGAAGACGAAACCGAAACGCTCAAAGCCGCCGTCACCACTGAGAGCGCCGCGGCCGCCATTGTTCAAGCGGCGGAAATCAGCCGCACGACGGCGATTGAGTTCTTTCAAACCTCTGCCGAACGCGGCGAGCGCTTCCGTGTGCCGCAGTTGGCGCTGCGCGTGCAGGGCGATCTACAGTTGTTCGACGACCCCGAAGTCCTTGATTATCCGTGGGACCTGTCGCCCTACGATGCTGCGCCTACTGCCGACGACCTGGCCGCATTGGGCGCCGGGCTGAAAGTTGCGGAGGGCGGCGAGATCGATGTCGATGGCGCGAGCGGCAAAATCGTGTCGCGCTTCCTGCCCGACCTCCAGCGCGACCTGGGCCTGGTCTACCCACCCGAGCATTGGGACGAGGTGCGCTTAGCGACGTGGTTATGCCGCAACCTCCCGGAGCCGTCTCTTACCCACGCCAGCAAACAAGCTTTCGTAGCAGCGTGGCTGACCGCGTTGCTGCACCGGGAAGATTTCACCTTGGCCCGCGCCAACCTGCAAAAATTCCTGATCCGCAATCTTCTGGAAGCCCGCATCAGAGAATTGCGTAAACAAGCGGTGAATCGCGCCTTCCAGCAAACCCTGTTCGGAGACGCCGCCGCTTCACGGGTGACCGTGACCGATCACTACGCCTTTGCATTCCATGCGCAAGGCTACGCCCCTAGCCGCGACTACGACGGTCGTTTCGGCGACTTCGACTTTCGCAAGCACTACTACGGGCGCATCGGCGACTTTGACAGCAGGGAAGAATTTGAATGCGCATGCTGGCTGGATATTCAGGCGCAGCAGGGGCGCATTCAGTTCTGGGTGCGTAATCTGGTTCGGCGCGAGGGCGGCTCGTTCTTCCTGCAGAAAGCCGATGGCCGTTTCTACCCCGATTTTCTATGTCAACTGCCAGGAACCGAAGATGATCCCGGCCCGATTCTCGCTGTCGAATACAAAGGCGCGGATCGCTGGATTGCGGCGGAGGATGACCGCCTGATCGGCAGATTATGGGCCAATCTTTCCGAGGGACGCTGCCGGTTCGTGATGGTTAAGGACAAACGATGGGACTGGATTGAGGAGTCCCTGAACTCGGTAAAATAGATATATATACAATTTCATATACTTTAAAAAATCACTATGGCAGAATTGCTATATAGCAAGTTTGCCATAGTGAGCGCACGATGCATAGCGACGACGAAACCCCGGAATCAAACCACTACCCCGAAGCCCTTGTACCGCACATCGGTACCGAGGTGACCGGTGATAAATTCTTTCCGCGCAAGGCGCTGGAAGACGAATTCTACAGCGCGATGACGCGGACTAACGGCGCCAGGCTGTTCGGATTGCGCCGCATCGGCAAATCCAGTGAAGCCGCCGCTTGTTGTGAACGCTTGTGCAAAGATAGGTATCTCGTGGTACGGGAAGATGCTCAAGGCATGACTTCCGAGGTCGAGTTACTGCAAGCCATTCTGCGCCAGTTACCCACCGAAGGCTGGTCTGCTCGGATCATGAAGCTGATCGGCGAGGACAACACGATTGCCAAGACCGCCCGCGATCTGATGACCAAAGCCACGGGCGGCAAACCTGAAGATGTGTTGGCGTATTTTGGGCCAATCACGACGGCGATCGAAAACGCCATTGACCAGAACGAGCGTATTGTCCTGGTCGTGGACGAATTTCCCTGGCTGTGCCGCAGCATCCTGCAAAGCGATGCCGCCCGAGGCGCTGCCCGCGTCGATGGCTTGTTGGCGGCGTTGCGCCGTTGGCGCAACAAAGGTGTGCGCATGTTGCTGATGGGTTCGATCGGCATGGTCGCCTTGGGTCGTCAGTACAACTTGGATTTGAATCATCTGAACGATTTGGGGCCTCTGAACATCCCTCCGCTCGAACCCAACGAGGCCAAGGCACTGGTTGATGCATTGGCGAAAGGCGGTGGGATCGCGGGTTGGAGCGAGGATCACACGGCTGCGCT
>JAGRHM010000169.1 GCA_020445005.1 Candidatus Competibacteraceae bacterium
GAGCCTGTACGGCTTTCCCGCTGGGGCGACCACTTTCACCGTTACCAATCTTAATGACAGCGGCCCCGGCTCGCTGCGACAGGCCATCCTCGACACCAACGCAACAGCAGACGATGACACTATCGTCTTCCAAAGCGGCTTGAGCGGGACGATTACCCTGACTAGTGGGGAACTCGTTATCAGCAGTGATCTCACCATCGATGGCCTAGAGGCGACCGTACTGGCGATTAGCGGTAACCACACCTCGCGAATATTCACGATCAACTTCGGCACGACAGTCATCATTGAGGGGTTGACCATCAAGGAAGGCCAGCCGGCAGGCAATGGCGGTGGCATTCTTAACAACGGCACACTGAATGTCAGCAATAGCATCCTGTCCGGTAATTCGGCTGATTCAGGTGGCGGCATTTTTAACAACGAAGGCGCTATACTGACGATGAGCAATAGCACCATTGATGGTCTGAAGTTGGATCATTTGAACGCCGGCGCCGGTGGTGGCATTGCCAACACCGCTGGCGGAACGCTAACTGTTATCAATAGTACTGTGTCAAATAATTGGGCCGTGGATGGTGGTGGCATTGATAATGCGGGCATGGCGACTGTTAGAAACAGTTCCATTTCTGGCAATAAAGGTATCGGAGGAATTTTCAACTCCGGCACATTGATGGTGATCAACAGTACTCTGTCTGGAAATTTTACTATCTGGGGCGGTGGTGGCATTCTCAATACTAATGGTCCTAATCACAGCACGCTGACGGTTATCAATAGTACCATCACCGGCAACACGGCATCCGACGGCGGCGGTATTACCAACTTTGCCGGCAATATCCTGATACTTGGTAACAGCATCGTAGCCGGCAACACCGCGTCAATGGGCAAAGAAATTAACAACTTTGGCGTTTTCACCTCCCAAGGCCACAATCTGTTCGGCGAGAACGGAGCTTCGGAGGTAGAGGGAGGCACACTGGCGACCAGCGACATCGTTCCGACGGTCGGCATCAGTGCCATCCTCGCTCCACTGGGCAATTACGGTGGGCCGACCCAGACCCATCTTCTTGTCCCCGACAGCCCGGCGATCAATGCCGGCGACAACGCCCTGATCCCGGCTGGTTTCACCACCGACCAGCGCGGTTTCCCCCGCATCCAAGCCGGTACGGTGGACATCGGAGCGGTGGAGGTAGGAGAGGCCGGCGCAACGGACATTCCCACCCTGAGCCAATGGGCCGCACTCGGGCTGACCGCGTTGCTGCTCGGACTCAGTGGTTGGTGGCTGTGGCGGATGAAGTCGTCTGCTTGAGCTTGAGCGGATTCTTTTCCGCCCTGCAGAGCATGCGGGGCAGCCTTGAAGCCGGCCAACCATCTGGCCTTTGCCCAGCAAAATTCAAGACGCCGGGCAAAGATGAATCAGAGACAAGATCATGCGCCGCTTTCTCCTAACGTTTATCGGTATCGGCCTGCTGCTGTACGGACTGGTGTACCTGCCGCCGGTGCGGGAAGGATTGATCGCCCCATTTACCGATGGATTGACCACGGCGGCTGGTGCCTTGATCCGCCTGTGCGGTGGCCAGGCCTGGGTTCAGGGTAACGTGCTCACCATTCCCGGTTTCAGCGTGCGCATTCTCGACCTGTGCAACGGCGTCGAAGCCACCTTGCTGCTGTGGACCGCCCTGCTGGCCTTTCCCGCCCCATGGCGCTACCGGATATGGGGGATCTTGGTCGGCATGCTGGGCGTGCAGACACTCAATCTGGCGCGCATCGTCAGTCTGGTGTATCTGGGGGTGTGGAAACCCGCCTGGTTCCACTGGGTACACTGGTACCTATGGGACGCGCTGATCCTGATGGACGTGCTGCTATTGTTCCTATTGTGGCTACACCGCCTGCCCACGCCCGTGAAATCCCATGCACCGGCTGCGTGAGCCGCTGGCGCGCTGGCTGCTGGGAGCGGCGCTGGGTTTGCCGCTATGCCTGGGAATCTGGTGGTGGCTACTGCGGGAACCGCTGATCGTCCTGCTGGCGCAGGTGGTCGGCGCCGTTAGCCCGTGGTTGTGGCCGGACGCGGTGCTCGGCCTGGGCCGTCGTGGCGAAGCCGGGGTGCTGATCAGCCTATTGCCCCCACTGACCGATCCGCCACGTCTGTTCATGGCCCTGCCACTCGCTTTCAACCGCGCGAGCGTAATCCTGCCGTTGTTCTGGGGGTTGACGCTGGCGACCCCAGGCCGCGCCCTGCCACGCCGGCTACTGCGAGGCACCGTAATCCTGCTACCGGTGATGGTCGCCATGGTGCTTCTGGATGCCCAGTTCCAGCTCGCGCTGTATCGAACCCACCTGCCGGCATTCACCGAAACGCCGCCCGCCGACTATGCGCTGGCCCTACCGGACCCACCGGCGCTCTATTATCTGTGGGGACTGGGCCGGCAACTGGCGGTACTGGTGCTGCCGGTGGTCGCACCGCTGTTGGTCTGGCTGGCGCTGCACCGGGCATTTCTGAGCGCGGTGATACCGGGCGGCTGGCCACGCCGTCTCCCGTCCATGGAACCCGCGCCCCCGCCCACTCCACCGCCGCCATCCGAACCATGAGCGCCCACCCACGGCTTTGGCTGGCGCTGTTCGGCATGTTGCTGCTGTTCGGCTGCGATCCTCAACAACCGCAGTATCGGGCCGCGATGCAGCAGTTGTTGCAAGGTGACCACCGGGCCGCGGCTCTGACACTACACACACTGGCCGAAAACGGCCACGCACCGGCGCAGTTGCGCTTGGGACTGCTCTACCGCCTGGGTTTGGGAGTGCCACGCAACCTGCGTCTCGCTGTCTACTGGTTCGAAAAAGCCGCCCGGCAAGATAACGTGGGTGGCCAGTATTGGCTAGCCGAGTCCTATCGGCGCGGTGAGGGGGTGCCGATTTCCCCGGAGCTGGCGTTCCAAGGGTTTCACCGGTTGGCCGAACGAGGTTATGCCCCCGCCCAATACCAGGTTGCCTTGGCCTATGCGGCGGGGCGGGGCGTCGCTCACGAGGACCCATCAGCAGTACACTGGCTGCAACGGGCCGCGCTGGGAGGGCATGTCGAGGCGGCCCGGCGGCTGGCACGGGCTTATCGGGTCGGCGAATTGGGCCTGCCGCGCGATCCGCGACGGGCGGTGGAGTGGGAGTGGAAAATCCAGCCCGTCCGGTTTTAGGGCCTGTCAAAATATGGGTTCATCGCAACAAAGGTACATGGAGTCCCACAGAAAACGACGTCACCATCCTCTGCTGTATCGTGCTAACTCCGCGATCCGATTGTAAAGAAAGGGGTGTTCATAAATATCGCTATGTCCGAAAAATGAAAATCATAAATTTTGGACATAGTTTTTGCGCATGTTCAAAAAGGGTCGGTTTTGAACACTCTATCAGGGAGTTCTGAGCTTATGGAGGTATTCAGCGGATTTCATTACAGAAATCCTATGGGACTTCGCGTTCCTTTATGCAGATGGACCCGAGTAGGCTTGCACCCAGGCGGGGATGATCGCCAAAGGCCTCGACCCAGCGCGGGCTCAGACCGAAACCCAGCGGTTCGGCGGCGCGGGCGACCGCCTGGCGAGTCCAGGTCCAGCAGGGTCCCCGCAGGCGGGGCAACGCGCTTAGATGCCGCCACCCATACCGCGCCGTCTCGGGAGGCGGCGTTCCCACCGCGTCGTCCAGGACCCGCCGTAACGGCTAACAAACGATAGGCGGCCTGGGTTTCCGCCCAGCCATTGCAGGCGACCGGAATGCTGGCATTCGGTTGCGCCCCTAACCGTTCCGCCACCCGCACCAGTCGCCGATTCAACCGAGCATCACCCAAATCCGCTCCCCCCAGTTCCGCCGCCGCCCAACTCACCTCCGCTATCTCCATCATGCTTCACCTTGTGCTGCTTGTTCGTTCCCTTGAGATGGAGGCCGCCACCCTCACTATCAAGATCTGTGTAATGGATAGAGCTGGAGGTGGGGGTGGAACGGGAGGTGGAAAAGATATCGGAGTCGTTGCGGCGGTTTTGGTAAGCGATAGAGACGGCGCCGACGAAAATAATTCAATTCCCGACCAATTTACTTATTTTATATCCGGTTTTTGGTGTTCTACGGTAGAAGTTATGGCGTAGTACCCAAAGCCAAACCGGCCGCAAGGCCGGGACGGAAAGTCACGGTCTCCAACACAGACAGTCGGACTGCCGAGGGCGACCGTTGTCAAGGTCGCGTGAGGCTTTTGCGCTGTTCTTGAACGGGCACAGAAAAACAAAGAGGATTCCATGGAAACATTTCGGATGAGTGACATAGTTTCAAATGGAGATTTTTCGCCTAAAAGCCGTGATGTTCTAAGTGTGCTTTGGGCAATTACACAGGGGTGCAATTATCGATGTTCGTATTGTCCCCCTGGCAACAAGACTAAGTTTTCCAACTTTAGTTCCAAAGAAAACCTCTTGAGGGCAGCACAAATACTTATAAGTCTCAACAGGCCGGGATACCAAATCACCTTGTATGGGGGGGAGCCAACCTACCACCCTCATTTTCTAGATATCCTGGAGTATCTTATTGTATCTGAAGCCCCCATCTTGCTACGGATGTACACTAATGGAAGCCGGTCTCCCCAGTTCTTTGAAAAAATGATCGAAATAACTAGAGATACGCCATTTCGTATTATCTTTTCGCTGCAGCTTGAATATGCAAAATTTGAAAACTTCAAGCGAGTCATAGAAATGACTGCTGGTGCCGGTATGTCTATTGCGGTTAGTCTCACATTTCTCCCAACATTAAGGGAAAAAGCTCGAAAGTATACTGATGAACTTTTGGCTCTGAGAATGAAAATTCCGTTCTTCATGAACATTTCTTTTCCGTGGGACATAGCAAATGGAGTGATGGGGGAAGGGTGTATAGATGAAGACTTCGCATGGTGCAAGGCTTCTCGTGATGCTTTTGCTCGGATTCCCATGCCTAGTCATTTGAAATCGCCTTTTTTTACAAGAGTCCTAAGCGATATTACTATAGAGCACGAAGGGAAACGCAAGAGCCTCGACCCCGCAGAATCGCTGCAAATCGAGTCAAAATATGATGGTATTTCCAGTCAACAAAACCCATCATATCAGGATTTTTACTGCTGCGGGGGGACTAATGTCATTCATCTTCAAGAAGACGGCACTGTTCTTGGCGGGGTGTGTAGTTCAGCGCAGCGGCTTGGCAATATTTTTTTTGATAGTGCAACAACTATTATTGAGCATATGAATGTTGTACATTGTAATTCCACAATATGCGGTTCCGTTGAAAACATACCCTTGCCAAAATTTAGAAATTTCGATGAGGCTGAAGCCTGTGTATCTGACTTTAAAGAGCGGGCGAAATCCTATTTTATTAAGCACCAAGAAGCCTACCTGGATACGTTGAGCCGGGCTGACTTGCTGGAAATCGCGCAACAGCTTCTCGCTGCGGAATATCCGCAACAACGCCTGATTCGGCGACAGGCTGGCGAGTATCTTCAAATGTTGCAACACCTGAAAGATGAACGGGCCTGGTGGCAGGTGGAGATGGAGCGGTTAAACACTGAATTGGCTTGTCGCGTGCGTGAAATCGCCAACCTTGAGGTGGATCGGAAACAACTGGAGGCCTTGGTGATTGAGTTTCAGGCTGCGCAGCGCCGGGATCGCCGTCGATGTCGC